>JBEKVE010000131.1:0-8284 GCA_049514335.1 Acidimicrobiales bacterium | reverse complement strand
GGCATCGAGCAGGTGGTGATCGACACGCTGGCCGAGCTGGGCGTGCAGGCGGGCCGCCTGGAGCAGTATCCGGGCGTGTGGGTGGATGCCGACGGCCCCACGCCACGCAAGATCTGTGCCGTGGGTGTGCGGGTGAGCCGGGGGCGTTCGATGCACGGCCTCGCCCTCAACGTCGATCCCGACATGGCCTGGTTCGAGCGCATCGTGCCGTGCGGCATCGAGGACAAGGCGGTGACGTCGCTCGCCCGCGAGGGCGTGGCGGTGTCCATGCGCACCGTCGCCGACACGCTCGTGCGCCACGCCGTGCAGCGCTGGGCCCCCGACGGGCGCGTCGAGCGCCAGGACGTGGCGTGGCCGGTCTCGGGCGCCTCGGGTTCGGTGCCTCCGGACCCGGTCCCCATCGACCCCCCGCCTGCCGCACCTCCCGACCCGGTGCCCGGCGGCCCCGCCCCTGCGCCTGCCGGCGCTCATCGTGGCCCGGGGCAGCACCTCACCGTGCGGTTGCGCCAGGCCGGTGTGGACCCCGGTGCCGGGTTGCCCACCTCGGCCCGCAAGCCGGCGTGGTTGCGGGTCCCGGCCCGCATGGGTGAGGAGTACCTGGGGCTCAGACGGACGGTGCGCGACCTCGGCCTGGTCACGGTGTGCGAGGAGGCGGGCTGTCCCAACATCTACGAATGCTGGGCCGAGGGCACCGCCACCTTCATGATCAACGGCGAGCGCTGCACGCGTGCGTGCGGCTTCTGCCTCGTCGACACCCGTCACCCCGGGCCGCTCGACGCCGGTGAGCCCGAGCGCGTGGCCGAGGCGGTGCAGCGCCTGCAGCTGGCATACGCGGTGGTGACGGCTGTGGCCCGCGACGACCTGCCCGACGGTGGGGCGGGTGCCTTCGTGGCCACCATCGACGCCATCCGGCGCCACTCGCCCGACACGGCGGTGGAGGTGCTCATCCCCGACTGCAAAGGTGACGCCGGGTCGCTGTCGACGATCTTCGACGCCCGGCCCGACGTGCTCAACCACAACCTCGAGACCGTGGCGCGCCTGCAGCGGGCGGTGCGTCCCTCGGCCGGGTACGCCCGCAGCCTGGCCGTGCTGGCCCGGGCCAAAGACGCCGGCCTCGTCACCAAGTCGGGGTTGATCCTCGGTATGGGCGAGCGTCACGACGAGGTCCTCGGTGCCCTGGAGGACCTGCGGGCGGTGGGGGTGGACATCGTCACGCTGGGCCAGTACCTGCGGCCCACGGTTGCGCATCTTCCCGTGGCGCGCTGGTGGGCGCCCGAGGAGTTCGCCGCCCTGCGTGGCGCGGGCGAGGCCATGGGGTTCGCCCACGTGGAGGCGTCGCCCCTCACCCGTTCGAGCTACCACGCCCGCAGCGCCTCCGAGGCGGCCGGCGCCGCCGGTCGGGGGGACCCCACGAGGGCAATGCCCGGCGTGGCGGGCCGCTCGGCGTGAGCACCCCCGCCGCGACCGTGGTGGAGGAGCGTGCCCGGCGGGTGCGCCGCGTCCGGGCGCGCATGGACGAGCTCGGCGTCGACGCCCTGCTGCTCTCGCACGGCGCCGACCTGCCCTGGCTCACCGGCTACCGGGCCATGCCGCTCGAGCGGCTCACGGTGCTCGTCCTTCCCCGCCACGGCGACGCCGTCCTGGTGGTCCCGGCGCTCGAGGCACCGCGTGTCCCCGACACCGGCGGCCTGTTCACGCTGCGCCCGTGGGCCGAGACCGAGGACCCCGTGGCGCTCGCCGCCGCGCTCCTCAACGCCGAGGGCGCGTCGGGGGCGGCCGGTGCCGGTGCGACGTTCTGTGTGTCTGACCGCGCCTGGGCCCACTCGCTCCTGGCGCTGCAGGCGGCCCTGCCCGGGGCGCGCTGGCGCACGGCGTCGACGGTCACCTCGCCGCTTCGCGCCGTGAAGGACGAGTCCGAGATCGCCGCCCTGCGCGCCGCCGCCCAGGCTGCCGACCGGGTGGCGGCCTTCCTCCAGGCGGGGGAGATCCCCCTGGTGGGGCGCACCGAGCTGCAGGTGTCGGAGGAGATCGGCGCCGGGCTCCTGGCCGCCGGGCACCGGCGGGTGAACTTCGCCATCGTGGGCAGCGGGCCCAACGGGGCGAGCCCGCACCACGATGCCGGCGACCGGGTCATCGGCGCCGGTGACACGGTGGTGTGCGACTTCGGCGGCGAGTACGCCTTGCACGACGACGTCGCCTACTGCTCCGACATCACCCGCACCGTGGTCATCGGCGAGCCCGGGGCCGAGGTGCGCGACTGCTACGCCGTGCTCCGGGCGGCGCAGCAGGCCGCGGTGGAGGCGGTCAAGCCCGGCGTGACCGCCGCCCACGTCGACGCCGTGGCGCGCGGCATCATCGCCGAGGCGGGGCTCGGGGAGCACTTCATCCACCGCACCGGGCACGGCATCGGCATCGAGGAGCACGAGGACCCCTATCTGGTGGCGGGGAACGACACCGTCCTGGCGGAGGGACACGCCTTCTCGGTCGAACCCGGCATCTACCTGCCGGGACGCTTCGGCATGCGGCTCGAGGACATCGTGGTGGTGGGGAGCGACGGCGTGGAGTCGCTCAACACCGCCGACCACGGCCTGGCCGTCATCGGATGACGCCACCGCGCACGGCGGGTGCGAAGCGACGGGGACGGTAGGGAGGCATGGATCTCGGCATCGCCGGCCGCGTCGCCATCGTCACGGCCGCCTCACGCGGGCTCGGGCGGGCGAGCGCCGACGCGCTGGCGGCGGAGGGAGCGCACCTCGTGCTGTGCGCCCGTGACGAGCGGTCCCTCGAGCAGGCGGGGGAGGAGCTGCGGGCCGCCGGGGCCGAGGTGAGCACCGTCGTGGCCGACGTCACCGACCCCGCCACCCCCGAGCGCCTGGTGGCCGAGGCGCTCGAGCGCTACGCCCGCCTCGACATCGTGGTGGCCAACGCCGGGGGCCCGCCCCCGGGACGCTCCCTCGACGTCGACGACGACGCCATCCGCGCTGCGGTGGAGGCCAACCTCCTCACGTCGGTCCGGCTGGTGCGCAGCGCCGTGCCCCACATGCGCGCCGGGGGCTACGGGAGGCTGTGCTGCATCACGTCGTACTCGGTGGTGCAGGCCATCCCCACCTTGGCGCTGTCGAACACGGCCCGCACCGGATTGAAGGCGTGGGCCAAGACCGCGGCGGCCGACCTGGGCGCCGAGGACGGCGACATCACGCTCAACCTGGTGTGCCCCGGCCCCCACGCCACCGACCGCATGAAGCAGCTGGGCGGCACCGGGCCCATGGGCGACCCGGCGGACTTCGGGCGGGTCGTGGCCTTTGTGTGTTCGACCCACGCCAACTTCGTGAACGGCGCCTCGATCGTCGTCGACGGAGGCGCCACCCTCGCGGTGTGAGGCGCCGGCGTCCTCGGGTCGCGGGCGGAACCCCGGGACGAAGCGGGCGACTGCGGTCAGGCGGGCGTGGCGTCGAGCCCGGTCATGGCCCGGAAATCGGCCGTGCTGTTGACGTGGGGGAAGGGCTCCTCCGGCACGTCGAGGCCGAGCGCGGCGCACAGCGGTCCCCACCCGTCGCCCGGCTGCCACTCCACCAGCCGCCCGGGGGCGACGCCGGCGCGGACGGCGGCGTTGTGGGCCTCGTAGGCCGCCATGGCCGGCTTCTCCTCGCGCCACTGCGGGGTGAAGGTGTTGCTCAGGACGGCGTCGATCATGGCGAGCTCGGCCAGGCCACCCTCGTCGCCTTCCGGGACGGGCCGGGCCAGCACCGAGAAGATCGTGTCCGATGCGCTCTTCCACCACGCCTCGGGCGAGGAGCGCGTCGAGAGCACCACCACCGCCTCGGGGAACGCCTCGTGCAGCTGGCGCCAGAAGGCGGCCGCCGGCCAGTCCACGGTGGCGCGGTAGTCGGCGAGGAAGGCGTCCCACGCCGGGGGACGTCCCTGCGCCGCGGCGTGCCACGCCTCGGCCTGCTCGGGACGCCCGAAGACCTCGATCATGTGGTAGCAGGGCCCGCCCAGCAGCTGCTCCAAGGCCAGCTTCAGCGAATGCGTTCCGGTCCGGCCCAGGCCGGCTCCCACCACGCGCAGACTCATGGTTTCCCCCTTGTCCCCGGCCGAAGCGACGCTGTTCCCCCGCGTCCCGGCTCGCCCGGACACTATCTTTTCTGCCCGCCGGCCCGGGTGCCGACGGGGCCGGGGGAGAAATCCCGTCGGCGGTGTCGATTCCGGCGCTTCCTGTTCGTCGTACAGATGAGAGGCTGGGAAGGACCCGGCCCGTTGCACACCGAGGAGCCACCATGCCCCGCTTCCTGTCCATGATCCGCATCGACGAGAGCCAGCGGCCACAGGAGAACCTGACCCCGGAGTTCCACCAGCGCATGGGGGCGCTGTTCGAGGAGATCACCAAGGCCGGGGTCATGCTCGACACGGCCGGGCTGACCTCGACGGCGGAGGGCACCCGGCTCACGTGGTCGGGCGGCACGCTCAGCTCCGTCGACGGGCCCTTCACCGAGACCAAGGAGGTCGTGGGCGGCTACGCCATCCTCCAGGCCAAGGACAAGGCCGAGGCCATCGAGTGGACGAAGCGGTTCCTCGAGACCCACGACGACCACGTGAGCGTCACCGCCGAGCTCCGCCAGATCGCCGAGGGTTGACCGAAGCCGCCCTTGCCCCGCCCCTCGGGGGCCTGGTGTCATTGGCGGTCGTGACGACGTCAGGAGCGTCTCGCCCGCTCGACCCGCCCGACGTGGTCGAGCGGGTCGAGGCGGTGTTCCGCATCGAGTCGGCGCGGATCATCGCCGCCGTCACCCGTGTCGTCGGCGACGTCGGCATCGCCGAGGAGCTCGCCCAGGACGCGCTGGTGGTGGCCATGGAGACGTGGCCCCGCACCGGGGTCCCGCACAATCCCGGGGCGTGGCTCACGGCCACCGCCAGGAACCGTGCCGTCGACCTCGTCCGGCGCAGGGAGACCTACGCCCGGAAGCTGGCCGAGGTCGGGCGGACACTGGACGACGTGCCCCCGCCGGAACCCGTGGACGCAGACGACATCGACGACGACCTGCTGCGGCTGATCTTCACGGCCTGCCACCCCGTGCTGTCACCCGAGGCCCGCATCGCGCTCACGCTCAAGCTGCTCGGCGGCCTCACGACGCAGGAGATCGCCCGCGCCTATCTCACGTCGGAGCCGACCGTGGCCCAGCGGATCGTCCGGGCCAAGCGCACCCTGGCCGGGGCGGGGGTCCCCTTCGAGGTCCCGACAGGAAGTGACCGCGCCGCGCGCCTGGCGTCGGTCCTCGAGGTCGTCTATCTGATCTTCAACGAGGGGTACTCGGCCACGGCCGGCGACGACCTGGTGCGCCCCGCCCTGTGCGAGGGCGCACTCCGGCTGGCCCGCGTGCTCGCCGCCCTCGTGCCCGGCGAGCCCGAGGTCCACGGCCTGGTGGCACTGCTCGAGATCCAGGCCTCGCGCACGGCCACCAGGACGGGCCCCGACGGCGCGCCGGTGCTGCTGGCGGATCAGGACCGGTCCCGCTGGAACCGGATGCTCATACGCCGGGGCCTGGACTCCCTCGAGCGCGCCGGCGACGGGCCGTACTCGCTGCAGGCCGCCATCGCCGCCTGTCACGCCCGGGCCGTGCGCTACGAGGACACCGACTGGGCGGCGATCGCCGCCCGCTACGCACAGCTGGCGGCGCTCGTGCCGTCGCCGGTGGTGGCGCTCAACCGTGCCGTCGCCGTCTCCATGGCCGAAGGCCCCGCCGCCGGCCTGGCCCTCGTGGACGCGCTGCTCGACGAGCCCGCCCTGCAGGATTACCACCTGCTGCCGAGCGTGCGCGGCGACCTGCTCGCCCGCCTCGGCCGTCATGACGAGGCGCGAGCGGAGTTCGAGCGCGCCGCCGCGCTCACCCGCAACGTGCGAGAGCGCGCCCTGCTCCTGGAGCGGGCCGCCACCGCTCGCGGCTAGGCCACGAAGTACTTGGCCTGGGGGTGGTGGCAGATGATGGCGGTCGTGGTTTGCTCGGGGTGGAGCTGGAACCCCTCGCTCACCTCGACCCCGATGGACGCGGCGTCGAGGATGTCGGCCACCTTGGCGTTGTCCTCCAGGTCGGGGCAGGCGGGGTAGCCCCACGAGTAGCGCCCGCCCCGGTACTGCTGGCGGAACAGCCCCGTGAGGGTGGGGCCGTCATCGTCGACGAAGCCCCACTCCTGTCGGATGCGGTGGTGCCAGTACTCGGCCAGGGCCTCGGCCATCTCCACGCCCAGCCCGTGCAGGTGGAGATAGTCGACGTAGTGGGTGTCCTTCAGGCGGGCCGTCTCCTCCGACACGAGCGGGCCCATGGTCACCACGTGAAACGCCGCGTAGTCGGGTTCCCCTGACTCCACGGGGCGGAAGAAGTCGGCGATGCACAGCCACGGGTCCTTCTTCTGGCGGGGGAAGGAGAAGCGCACCAGCTCGGAGGAGCGGGTGTCGTCGGTGTACAGCACGAGGTCCTCGCCCTCGGCGTTGGCGGCGAAGTACCCGTAGGCCACCTGGGGGACGAGGATGTCCTTGGCCTTGGCCTTGTCGAGCTCGTCGCGCAGCACGGCACTGATGCGCTCCTTGAACTCGGCGTCGGTCTCGTTGGTCTTCTTGTCGGGCCGGTAGCCCCACTGGTTGCGGAACAGCGCCGTCTGGTTGAGGTAGGCCGAGATGTCGTCGAGGGGGATGCCCTTGGCCACCCGGGTGCCGAGGAAGGGCGGGGTGTAGACGTGGTTGTCGGTGGCGACCCCAGGGGCGCGCGCCGGTGCGGGCCCGGCGTCCTCGGCCGGCAGCTGGCTCTTTCTCGGCGGCAGCTTCCGGCCGCCGAGCTCCCGGCCGAAGTCGGGGTCCTCCTCGCCCGTCTTCTTGAGCTCCACCAGGCGGTCCATGGTGCGCAGGCCCTCGAAGGCGTCCTTGCCGTAGAACAGGCGCCCCTCGTACACCTGGCGCAGGTCGCGTTCAACGTAGTTGCGCGTCAGAGCGGCCCCACCGAGCAGGACGGGGAAGTGCGCCAGCCGGCGCTGGTTCATCTCCTCCAGGTTCTCGCGCATGATGAGCGTGGACTTCACGAGCAGCCCGCTCATGCCGATGGCGTCGGCCTTGCGCTCTTCGGCGGCCTGGAGCATCTCCGTGATGCCCACCTTGATGCCGAGGTTCACGACCTCGTAGCCGTTGTTGGTGAGGATGATGTCCACCAGGTTCTTGCCGATGTCGTGGACGTCGCCCTTGACCGTGGCCAGCACCACGGTGCCCTTGCCCCCCTGGTCGGCCTTCTCCATGTGCGGCTCGAGATACGACACGGCCGACTTCATGGTCTCCGCCGACTGGAGCACGAACGGGAGCTGCATCTCTCCCGAGGCGAACAGGGCCCCCACCGTCTTCATGCCGGCCAGGAGGAAGTCGTTGACGATGGTGAGCGCCCCGTGGCCGTCGCCGAGGGCCTCGGCCAGGTCGTCGTCGAGGCCGTTCCTGTCGCCGTCCACGATGCGCTGCTCCAGGCGGCGCTCGACGGGCCAGTCCGTGCGGTCCTCGCGCTCCACCGTGGTGGCCGACACCCCCTCGAACAGCGACAGCAGCTCCTGGAGCGGGTCGTAGCCCTCGCGGCGGCGGTCGTAGATGAGATCCAGGCACACCTGGCGGGCCCGCTCGTCGATCTTCGACAGCGGCATGATGCGCGCCGCGTGGACGATGGCGGCGTCGAGGCCGGCCGCCACCAGCTCGTGCAGAAACATCGAGTTGAGGACGTGGCGCGCCGCGGGGGAGAGCCCGAACGACACGTTGGACAGTCCCACGATGGTGTAGACGCCGGGCAGCTCGGCCTTGATGCGCCGGGTGCCCTCCAGCGTCTCGATGCCGTCGCCGCGGCTCTCCTCCATGCCCGTGGACAGCGGCAGCACGAGCGGGTCGAAGATGAGATCGGAGGACTCGAGGCCGTAGCGGTCGACGGCGATGTCGTGGATGGCGCGCGCGGCGCGCACCTTCCAGTCGGCCGTGCGGGCCTGACCCTCGGTGTCGATGCAGGTGCACACCACCGCCGCCCCGTACTCGCGGGCCAGGGTGAGGAACTTGTCGAGCCGCGTGCCGGGATCGTCCCCCTCCTCGAGGTTGACCGAATTGAGGACGGGGCGCCCCCCGATCCACATGAGGGCGGCCTCCACCACCGGTGCCTCGGTGGAGTCGACCATGAGGGGGACGCTCGCCTGGGTGGCGAGGCGCGACGCCACCTCGGTCATGTCCGCCTCGCCGTCGGCCCCGGTGTAGTCCACGCACACGTCGAGGATGTGG
>JBEKVE010000130.1:0-8332 GCA_049514335.1 Acidimicrobiales bacterium | reverse complement strand
CGGGGCGGACGGGGTCGAGTACTCCCCGACCGCCTCGCGCCAGCTCGACACCTACGAGCGCAACGGGTTCGGCGGGCTGCCGGTGTGCATCGCCAAGACCCACCTGTCCATCTCGTCGGACCCGAGTCTGAAGGGCGCCCCCACGGGGTGGCGCCTGCCGGTGCGCGAGGTCCGGGCGTCGGTGGGGGCGGGCTTCGTGTACCCCGTGTGCGGGGACATGCGCACCATGCCGGGCCTTCCCTCGCACCCTGCGGCGGAGCGGATCGACATCGACGAGAACGGGGACATCGTCGGGCTGTCGTGAGCGCCCGGATGCTCCCACCGGGTGCCCCGGGGTACAGTGCCCGCCATGTCAGACACCGCCAATCACGATCATGAGATCGACACCGGGAAGGGCACCTTCGCGCTCAGCGAGCTGGGGTCGCTCATGCCCGGGATGGCCGAGATCATGCCTCTCGTCGGCGCCCGGATCTGGAAGTGCTACTACGCCGGCAAGGCCCACAACCAGGCCCTGGCGCGCTTCCAGCTGAAGGAGGCCGTCAACCTCATGGAGAAGGGCGCCTTCCTCCGGCCCAAGTACACCGAGAACATGGACAAGTTCATCACCGAAGAGGTCGGCACCCTGAAGAAGTGCATCGAGTCCGAGGACTGGGAGGGCTTCGAGTCGGCCTTCACGGCCATGGTCGACGCCGCCAACGCCTACCACGACGTGTACGACAAGTCCTTCCTGCGCTGGAAGATCCCTGATGTCCCGCCCCCCGACCTGGACATGACTCCCCGGTCATAACCGGGCTTTCGCCATCGCCCGATCGGGGCGTGGTGTCATGATGGCGCCGTGGCGTACGACGAGTTCGGGTTGTTCCACGAGAACGCCGAGGAGTTCGGCCTCCCCTACGACGCGCCGCCGGTGGTGCGCAGGGAGTCGGTCGAGGTGGCCTCGGGACGGCACCTGAGCGCCCTCGTGTGGAAGGAGACCGAGCCCGAGCTCGTCCTGCTGCATGGTGGTGCGCAGAACGCCCACACCTGGGACACCGTGGCCATGGCGCTCGACAGGCCCCTGGTGGCGATCGACCTTCCCGGCCACGGCCACTCCGACGGACACGGCCAGCCGGCGACGGGAACGAGCGTGCTGCAGCGTGACGCCGCCGACGTCGCCGCCGCCATCCGGCACCTGGCGCCGCACGCCCGGGCCGTGGTGGGCATGTCGCTCGGTGGCCTCACCACCATCGCCTTGGCCGGTGAGGCGCCGGACCTGGTGCGCGCCGTGGTCCTCGTCGACGTGCTGCCCGGGATCAAGGGGGAACGGGCCAAGCACATCACCGACTTCCTCGACCGACCACCGACCTTCGCCAATTTCGACGAGCTCGTCGAGCTCACCGTTCAGTTCAACCCCACACGCTCACCGTCGTCGCTGCGTCGGGGCATCCTGCACAACGCCGAGCAGCGCCCCGACGGCACATGGGTGTGGCGCTGGGCGCGGCACCTGCCCTCGCCGGTCGACGTCGGTCCGGGAGCCGGCGGTGGGCGGAGACGCCTCGAGGCGCACCTCTACGACGACCTGTGGGAGGTGCTGGCCGCGGCGCGCGTGCCCGTGCTGCTGGCCCGGGGGATGCGGCCCGACTCCGTGCTCGGCGACGACGACGAAGTGGAGCTCCGACGGCGCCTTCCCGGGGCCCGCATCGTGCACGTCGAGGAGGCGGGCCACAGCCTGCAGGGTGACACGCCCCTCGAGCTGGCGGCGGTCATCGAGGGCTTCGTCTTCGGAGACTGACGGATCGGTCAGCCTCCTGGGGCTCTGCCGACACGCCTCACTCGGTGGTGAAGCAGGACCCCGAAGACCATGCGGTGCACGGGCTGGAGCACCTTCCAATAGAGGAAGCCCGGCACTCCGCGGGGGCGAAACGCCCCAACCTGGACGAGCGCACCCTTGTCACGGCGGTAGCCGAACCAGGCGTCTCCGAAGAACCAGGACGTGGCGCGCAGAACCAGTGTCCCGGGGTCGCGTCGCGTCACGTACCACCAGTCGACCGTCTGGCCCTCGACGAGCGTCGGCGGGGAGCCGAGGGTCCATCGTTCCCCCAGCAGCCGGCCGAGCACGGCTCGGACCCGCCAGGCGAACCTGAGGCCGTACCAACCGTAACTGCCACCGATACGGTCGAGGTCCGCATCGAGGCGCGCCGCCGCTCCGTCCGGAAGTGGCGCCGACACACGGACGGTGTAGACGCCATCGCAGAGTCCGTCCTCGCGGTGCACGACGTCGTGATCGAGAGCTTTGGCCTGGTCTTCCAGGGCGGCCGAGAGCCCGTCCGCCAGCCCGGCTGGTTCGAAGGCGAAGGCCGCATCGGTGCGCGCCCGATCGTGGACGACCACCTCGGTGACGAGGCTCTCGATCAGTGCGTGACTGATCCGGCGATCGACGGGGGTGACCAGATCCAACCAGTACGACGACAGTCGCGGTGTCAGATAGGGGACGTCGACGATGCGTCGAGGGCGAAGGCCACGAGCGGTGGCGTAGGCGCCGATCATCTCTCGGTAGGAGGTGACCTCAGCACCACCGATCTCATAGACCCCCGGCTCGACCAGGAGTGCCCCCATCAAGTAGCGCACCACATCGGCAGAGGCGATCGGCTGGATCCTCGTGCGGACCCAGCGCGGGCAGACCATGAACGGGAGCCGCTCCGTGAGATACCTGAGCATCTCGAAGGAGATGCTCCCCGCTCCGAGCACGACCGCGGCACGCAGCTCGACGACCGGAACCTGCCCGACGGCGAGCGCCACGCCGACCTCCTGGCGGCTCGACAGATGCTCGGACTGCGGTTCATGCCCGAGGCCACCGAGGTAGACGATGCGCTCGACCCCGGCTGCTGCCGCCGTTGTGCCGAAGTTCTCTGCCAGCTCGCGGTCGCGGGCGCGGAAGTCCCCGGCGCTCAGCGAGTGCACGAGGTAGAAGGCGCTCCCGCATCCCGCTAAGCCCTCGAGCAGCGCCGCGCCGTCCGCCACGTCGACGGCGCGGCCTTCGACTCCGGGGATCTGAGGACGATGACGTGAGAGGCCGACGACGTCGTGCCCCGCCGAGACGAGCTCGACAGACAGCGCCCGCCCCACGAAGCCACTTGCTCCGATCACCGCCGTTCGCATCGCACCACGATGCCCCAAGACCACGGGCGAGGCGAGCGGTCTCATCTTCTGGCCCGACAGCCTGGGGAGGTGGGTGGCGACCTCCGCCTCCCCGGCCGGACGGTCTCTTCGTGCGGGCGAACCGCACCGTGGCGGCTCCGTCAGGCGTAGGTGAACACCCCGGCGTCGATGACGGTCTCACCGCGCTGGTTGTCGGTGCGGAAGCGCACGACGTCAGCTTCGTTCCACATGGAGATGCTCAAGGTGTCGCCCGGATAGGTGGGACGCGAGAACCGCGCCGCCATGGAGCGAACCCGTGTCGGGTCCGATCCGCACACGGCGTGCAGCAACGCCCGGCCGGTGAACCCGAAGGTGCACAGCCCGTGGAGGATGGGGCGGTCGAAGCCGGCCCGCTTGGCGAAGACGGGGTCGGAGTGAAGCGGGTTGCGGTCCCCCGACAGCCGGTACAGAAGCGCCTGGTCGGGGCGCGTGGCGTAGGTCACCACGTCGTCGGGCTCGCGCCCGGGCAGGGGACCGGCGGCCGACGACGGCCCCCGCTCTCCGCCGAAGCCGCCCTCGCCCCGCACGAACAGCGACGTCGTGGCGCTGAAACGGGCCTCCCCCGTGCCGGCGTCGACCGAGGTCGAGCGCAGCACCACCAGCGCGCCCGAGCCCTTGTCGTACACGCCGGTGACGGTGCCGGTGGTGCGGACCGTCCCGTCCGGGGGGATGGGGCCGGACAGCTCGATCGACTGCTCGCCGTGCACCAGCATGGCGGGGTCGAACGAGCCCATGGTGCCCCGGCTCTGGCCCCCCGCCCCCACCACGGCGGCGAAGGTGGGCAGGACGCGCTGGGGGTGGTCGGCGGAGTTCTCGGTGGTGAACTCGAGCTCGAAGTCGACGGCATCGAGCGACCCTGCCCCCACCCCCAGGGCGTAGAGCAGGCAGTCCGTGGACGTCCACGACCGCTCCACGGGCTCCGAGGTGGTCCCCACGATGTCGGGGTTGATGGGCATGGCCGGCCTCCGTTCCGCTCGGACCGGGAGGACATCCCTGGCCCGAGAAATATGTAACACGGATTTATGTTACAATCAAACCATGGCTCAGCCCGGTCGAACGACTCCGGCGGCGGCCGGCACCGGCCTGCGAACCGTGGACGCCCTGGCCCGGGCGGCGGGCACCACCACCCGGCAGGTCCGGGCCATGCAGACGCGTGGTCTGCTCCCCCGCCCCCACTTGGTGGGCCGCACCGGCTTCTACGGAGACGACCACCTCGAGCGTCTGCGCACCGTCCTGCGTCTTCAGGACCAGGGGTTCTCGTTGGCCGCCATCGCCGCACTGGTCTCGGCGTGGGAGGCGGGCCTGACCTTGTCCGACGTGATCGGGCTGCCGGCGTCGGCGGAGGCGGGACCGGTCGAGGACACCGACGCCTTCGACGGCGTCGCCGTGCCGTGGCGGGGACGGCTCCTGTCGCTCGTCCCCACCACCGTGCTCGACACCGCCGCCGCCTCCTGACCCCGACGGAGTTGCACGCTCCGCCGTGGGGCAAGCCCTGACGGACCTGCAAGCATGGCGCCCCGTGCGCACGGGCGAGGTGCTGGGCGAGATCGGACTCCCCGCCCCGCTCCCCGAGCTCGCCGCACGGACGTGGGACGTGGTGGTGGTGGGCGGGGGCCACAACGGCCTGACGGCGGCGGCCTACCTGGCCCGGGCGGGCCATTCGGTCCTGGTGCTCGAACGCCGTGCCCGGCTGGGCGGGGCGTGCACCTTGGAGCGGCCCTTCCCCGACGAGCGATGGGTGGTGAGCCCCTGTGCCTACGCCGTCGGCCTGCTGCACCCCCTGGTGGTACAGGAGCTGGCCCTGCACCGCCACGGCTATCGCGTCCAGCTGGTGGACCCCCACCTGTGGTGCCCCTTCGAGGACGGCACGTCGATCGCCTTGTGGGACGACCCGCAGCGAAGCGCCGCCGCCGTGCACGCCCTGGCCCCGGGTGACGTCGACGGCTACGCCGCCTACGAGGCCCTGTTCGCACGGATACGGACGGCGCTGCGCCAGGGCCGCGACACCTGGGTGGGCGACGCACCCGATCGAGCCGAGCTCGAGGCCCTGCTGGCCGGCGACACCGAAGCCCAGGAGGTCCTCTTCGACGCCTCCATCGCCGAGGTGGTGGAGCACCACGTGCGCGACGAGCGGTTGCGCACGGCGCTGCACGGCCAGGGCATCATCGGCACCAACGCCGGGCCACGCCAGGTCGGCACCGCCGCGGTGCACCTCATGCACGCCTCGGGTTCCCTCGAGGGCCGCCCCGGGGCATGGGGCTACGTCGACGGCGGCATGGGCCAGGTGTCGTTCGCGCTGGCCGATGCGGCGCTCGAAGCAGGGGCGGTGCTGGCCACCGGCGTGGCGGTGGCGGCGCTGGCCCCCGGCGTAGGCGTCCGGCTCGAGGGGGGCGACACCATCCGCGCCCGGGCGGTGGTGTCCAACGCCGACCCCAAGCGCACCGTGGCACTGTGCGAGCACGGCGTGCCCGAGGACTTCGCAGCCCGTGTGGCGCGGTGGCGCACCGACAGCCCGGTGCTCAAGCTGAACTGCGCGTTGCGCCGACTGCCGACGTTCAGCGCCGCGGCACCGGGCACAGATCCCCATCGCGCCATGGTGACCATGAGCACCGGGATCGACGCCACCCAGTCCGCCTACGAGGCGGCACGGCGCGGCGAGCCCGCACCGGCGTGGTGCGAGCTGTACTTCCCCACCGTGTACGACCCGTCGGTCGCCCCCGCCGGGCACCACGTCATGAGCGTCTTCGCCCAGTACGCCCCGTACACTCTGGCCTCGGGGACGTGGGCGGAGCGCCGCCAGGAGATCGCCGACGCGGCCATCGCCACCATCGCCCGCTTCGCACCCGACGTGGCAGACACCATCGAGCATCGCGACGTGATGGGACCGCCCGACATCGAGGAACGCATCGGGCTCACCGGCGGGCACATCTTCCAGGGTGAGTGCCTTCCCGATCAGATGTGGTCGGCGAGGTTCGGCCCCCGCACACCGGTACCGGGCGTCTACCTGTGCGGGGCGTGCACCCACCCGGGGGGAAGTGTCATGGCCGTGAACGGGCGCAACGCGGCCATGGCGGTGGCCGCCGACCTGGGCGCGATGCCCTGAGCAACGGCCCATCGGCCCAGGTGGGAAGGCCTGCGGCCCGACTGTAGGGAACCGGCCGGCCGTATACTCGTCGTGACCCCGGGCGCCACGCGGCACCCGGTGATCCGGAAGGGGGGCTCCGGTGTCGACGACGCGAGGGGCACCCCGCCAGCCGCCGAGCACGCCGGTCGAGCCCGCATCGCACGGCGCTCCTCGCCCTCGGGAGACAGCCACCGCGCCGGGGACCGCGTCTGTGTCGGGAGCCGGGCGCGCCCTGTCGCCGCGGTCAACGGCCCTCGCCCGGGGCCCGCTGTCGCTCCCCGCGCTGGTGCTCGCCTGCCTGGCGGGGCTGGGGTTCTTCGTGGCCGTGGTGGCCGTTCGGGGCGGGCCGTCCGTGGGCGATGCCTACGGCGTGACCACCCCGGCCACCGCCATCGCCGACGGGGACCTCACCGCCGCCGCCCACGACCAGGTGCTCCCCCAGCCCGCCGGGTATGCGTTGCTGGCGTCCCCCTTCATCGTGGTCCTTCGTCCGGTGATCGGCACACCCACGTGGTGCGACGCGCGCGTTGCGCCCGTGACGCGCCTGTTCCTCAAATGGTGCGCCGCCGACCAGCTCTCGTCGCACCGCTGGTACCGGTCGCAGGCGGTCCTGGGCCTGCTGGCGTGGCTGGTGCTGGCCATCGGCGCAGTGCGCCTGCTGCGCGCCGCCGGTGGCGGCGGACCGATCGAGCTCCTGCTCGTCTTGATGCTCGCCGCCATCCCCGCCGCCAGCGACGGGATCGTCGAGACCTTCCATCCCCAGGACCTCGTGTGCGTCGGCCTCACGTGCGCGGCGCTGGGCGAGACGCTGCGACGACGATGGGTCCTCACCGGGGTCCTGTTCGGTGCGGCGTTCCTGTGCAAGCAGTTCGCCCTCCTGCCGCTCATCGCCGTGGTGGTGGCCGCCCCGACCATGCGGGCGCGCCTGCTCGTGGTGGGCGTCGCCGCCGGCGTGGTGGGGTGCGGCATCGCCCCATTCGCCGTGGCCGACCCGCGCGCCACGTGGAACACGTTGAGCGCCGTGAACCCGGGGAGCGTGATCAAGCTCACCACCGGCACCGTGGTGGGCATGACCGGTCTCACCGAATCGACCAAGCTCCACATCGCCCGCGACGGGCCGGTGGTGCTCGCCCTCGCCATGTCGCTGTGGGCCCGGCGCCGGGCCGGCAGCGGCTTGCTCACGCCCCTGGGCCTGATCGGCCTGGCCACCGCCTGCCTGGCCGCCCGCCTCGTGGCCGAGGTGTGGTTCGCCAGCTACTACCTGCTCGCCGTCAGCGCCGCCCTGCTCGTCCTCGACCTGGCGGCGAAACGCGTCCCGGTGTGGTCGTGCGCATGGATCGCGGGAACGGGTGTGCTCGTCGAGCAGGCCGGTGGCATCCCCGACACCACCCTCGGCGCAGTCCTGGCCTTCATCTCCGCCCTGGCGGCGCTGTTCATCGGCCTGCGCGCCGTCCCGCGCCGCGACCCCGTCACCGCACCCTCCCTGGCGGGTGCGGACGGGGTCTGACGGCGCGCGCGGCTACCAGCGGTACCAGCGACCGCGACCCCCGGCGCCCTCGCCCCGGGCCAGGGCGAATCCCGCCACCCAGGCGATGAACACCACCACCGCCACGATCCACAGGACGTGGGCGGCGAAGCCCAGGCCCCCCAGCAACAGCGCGATGAGCAGGACGAACAAGATGAGTCCCATGTCACTCCTTTCGACTCGGCCGAGCCCGTCGGGCCCGGTGTGACGGTCGGTCCCCCGGACGGGACTGGCGACCTGTGAGAGCTGCCCGACCGGCAGCGCTACAGGTACGTGTCCTCGCGACGCACGACGTTGCCGTGCCCGTCGTCGACGGTGGTGCGGTGGCGACGCGGACCAGAACCCAGCGTCCACGAGGCCAGAGCCACGATGAAGCCGATGGCGCCCACGATCATCAGGATCACACCGACGGTGCGGATGTTGAACCCGTGCTGGTACTGACTCGCCGTGAGAGCGAAGTCGAGAATCGCCCCCACCGCGAACACGATGATGCTCACGACTGCTCC
>JBEKVE010000129.1:0-8555 GCA_049514335.1 Acidimicrobiales bacterium | reverse complement strand
AGCGCACCTTCGCCACCCACCACGGTCGTCCCCACGCGGGCGGCCCCTCTGCCCTCACCGGTACCTCCGGCTGCACCCGTGCCCGCCGTGAGTGCCGCGGCTCCAGCCGTGCAGGACCAGGACCCTTCGGTCCTGACCGGCCTCGCCCCCAACGTCGCCACCGCCGGCCATCACACTTCGGTGCGCGCCACCAAGCGCGACTACGACTACTTCGCCGAGCTCGACGAAAAGCTGGCGCGCTTGTGGGCTGAGGCGGAGGCAAACGGCGCGGTGCCGGGCGACAACCTGGGCGACCCGCCCACCTGAGCGTCCCCTGCTGTCTCGCCTGGCGGCTAGGCAGCTACTGCTGGCCGGTCACCTTGACGGCCCACTCGCACGTGGCGGGGGCCTTCACGACCAGATCCTCTGTTCCTGAAGCCGTCTGGGTCGTCACGGACTGACCCGACGCGCCGATCTCGGTCACGGCCGGGGTCGATCCGGGACTTCCCCCCGAAGGGACGACGAAGATCTGCAGGGACGGGCCCGACGCCGGCGCAGGGGTGCACCGGAACGCCCATCCGATGTTCCAGGTCCCGGCGGCCACGGTGAAGGGGGTGCTCGTCCAGGTGCCTGCCGCCTGATGGGGTCCGAGCAGAACGACGAGCGGGCCGGTGGGCGCCGGCGCGGTGGTGGCCGAAGACGAGCCCGCGGCGGTGGCTGGGGCCGTCGTCGCCGACGACGGCGGGGCTGTGGTGGCCGTGGTTCCCGCCGCGCCCGTGGCGCCCGGAGTGCTCGCCCCGGTCGTCGACCCCGCCCCTTCGGCGGGAAGGGTGCCGGTCGTGTGTCCGGCCGTGTCACTGGTGGCGGCGGATGTTCCCCCGCCGGCGAAGGCGTTGCCGATGAGCATGCCGATCACGGCGGCGGCGAGGACGGCCACGCCCAGCTGCCACGTCTGCCACGACCGGCGCTCCTTGATCCTGAGTGCTCCCGGAGCCGGCACCGGAGATGCAGGCACAGGAGGAGGCGGCGTCGTTTCTGCGCCGTAGCCGGACCCCGACTGGTCCTGGGACATGGACCAGCCCTGCAGGGTCCCACCGGCCGTCGTCGTCGCCGTGGGTGGAGGCGGCGGGGCGTTGAGCACGTGCGAAGAGTGGGCCATGAGGACGTAGACGTCAAGCCTCAGATTGGCTTGTCACGCTTCTGTCACCGACCGTTAACCCAGGGACCTCCAGAGGTGGCGTTCGTGCGTGATCGACGGGGCGGGCGGCATGCGCACCGGCGACGGAAAGTGTTGTTGCTCCCACCGGCGGGGAGTCGTCGCGTGAAGTTCGCGATCACGAAGCACAAGGTTCATCAATCACGCCTTTGACCGTCACGATGAGACCCGTACCATGCAAGGCATGCGGCAAGGACTGTCGCTTCCCCGGGTGCTCGTCTGCCTCGGGGCGGCAGGTTTGTTGAGCGGAGTGTGGTGGACAGCCGCCACGCCCGCCGGTGCCGCCTTCCCCGGATCGAACGGCAATATCGCCTTTGTGTCGACCCGCAACAACGATGTCGCCATCTACCAGGTGAACGCCGAGGGCTCCGGCCTGGGCACGACCCTCGGCGACGAGAAGAACACCTCACAGCTCACAAACGGCTCCCCGGACGCCGAGCCCTTCTACTCCCCCGATGGCAACACCGTCTACTACTCGAGCGCCAGCGACGGCTTCTGGGCCATCTACTCCATCCCCTCGTCGGGCATCTCGCTGCCCACCGAGCTGTCCCAGGTGTCGGGGTCCGAGACCCACGACGACTATGCCCCGTCGGTCGCCTCCGACGGCGAGACCGTCGTGTTCAACCGAGACAACACCGCGCTCTACACGCTGTACGCGTCGAAGGGGCCCTCGTCGGTGTGTCTCCTCTATGCACCGCCCGAGGGCCTCGCCCCCGCCTCCACCGACAACGGCGCCGACAGCCGTGCCGTGTTCGACCCGTCGGATCCCTCCAAGCTGATCTTCGTCGGAGGCGACAACCATCTGCATCTGTTGAGCGGGATTCCCACTTCGACGGGCACCAATCCCTGTCCGTCGCCGGGTACCTTGACCGACACCGACCTGTCGGCGGAGGCCACCGCACCCGCCGGTGACGGCATCACCAACGCCGCTGACGCCGATCCCGACTGGAATCCCATCGGCATCGGCACCACGGGGACACAGGTGGGCGGGCACAACGCCAATCTCATCTTCGACTCGACCCGTGGCGGGGGCCACACCCTGTGGACGATGGACCTCACCGACGCACCGCCCGCGGTCACCCCGCTGTGGCCGGGCCTGGTGGGGGCGGGCAAGACCTCTGACACCCAACCGGCCTTCTCTCCCGACGGCAACCAGATCACCTACACCCAGCCCGTGGTGGAGGACGGCACCCAGGTCGAGGACTACGAGCTCAACCAACTCGGGAACTCGAACTCGAGCGCCACCGATCTCACGCTCACGAACGGCTCCCCCGTGAACAGCCAGCCCGACTGGCAGCCCGTGTTCTCGGCGCAGACACCCGAAGCCCCTCTTGCCATCTTGCTGCCGGCGGGAGGGCTGCTCGTTCTCGGCGGCGTCATGGGCCTCAAGCGGCGCCGGCGCAGTCCGCATCGGCTCGTCGTGGTGGCCGACAGCCGGCCCGGCGCGCCGCCGCCCGACAGCGCCGCCTGAACCACACCCGCCCCGTCCCGCCAGAGGTGGTATCGCGGGTCAATCGCAGGACGCGTCCCGCTGCTCCCCCTCGACGTCGAAGCAGAAGCCGACGCCGCGAACCGTGACGATGTGCCGTCGCCGCCCACTGCCGCTCTCGAGCTTCTGCCGGAGGCGACGCACATGGGTGTCGAGCGTCCGGCTCCCCTCGGCGTGGCGCCCGGCCCACAACAGCTCGATCAACTCGACCCGCGTCCGGAGCTGCCCCGGAGGCGACAGCAACGCGGCCAGCAGGTCGAACTCGCGCCGGGGCAGGTGCACCTCGCGACCTTCGATCACGAGCTGGCGGCGCGAGAAGTCGACGCGCATCGGTCCGACGGTGACGGTCCGGCCGCCCAGGCCGCTCACCTCGGCGGCGTGCACAGGCGCGTAGAGATCCGGTACCACGGGGCGTCGGGCCCGCTCGATCCGAGCCACGAGCTCTCGCATCCGCTCCGGTTTGACCAGGCAGTCCACGGCGCCGGCTTCGAGCACCTCTTCGATGTCGATGGGCACCTCGACCGAGGTCACCATGATGACGGGTACCTCGGACCCGGCCCCCATGCGGCGGCACACCTCGGTGGCGGGCATGCCGGGCAGCAGAGCATCGATGAGCACCACGTCGGGCCGGCGCTCGGCGAAGCAGCGCAAGCCACCCAGGGCGTCGGGGGCGATCTCGACGTCGTAGCCCATGCGGTCCAGGGCCTGTAGGAGCCGCTTGCCGTGGTCGTCGTCGTGCTCGACCACGAGCACGAGCGGTCGGCTGCGACGCGGATCCTGGTCGTGGTACCGGGCCGGGTGCCGCCCGGCTTCGGTCTCCGTCTGGCCCGTATCCGTGACCATCATCGGACCCCCTCGTGTCGGGCACCTCGACCGGTGCGCCGGCGTCGCTGCAACAGAACGACGATCCCCAACATCCCCACCGCCACCACGGGCAAGGCCACGGGCAGCGGCGTCTCCGGTGTCTGTGCGGGGGGATCGACAGCCGGCCCCCAGTTGGGCTGGCCCTCGTGATCTATAAAGTCGGTGCGGCCGGCGCCGACCACCGCCGTCACCGGTCCGGCGGCATCGCCATTGGTGTCTACCGACACCACGAAGACCTGCTGCCCGCATCCCCGCCGCTGTCCGTTCGCCAGAAACGTCAGTGCGTCACCCTGTGGCGAGTACGCCGGGTCCTGCTCGGTCCCGGTGCACAGCTGGCGCGGGCCGTGGCGCCGGCGGGTCGAGGTGAAGACGGGTCTCTGCTCGGTCCCCTGCAACGTCATCGTGTAGAGCTGCAGCGCACCACAGGCCCGATCAGACTCGAAGACGATCCGCCCGCCCGTCGCCACCGGTTCGAAGTCAGGTGCAGCATCATCAGCACGTCCGCCGCCATCGCCCTGCGCCGAGAGGTCGGTGAGCACGTGGTCGGCAATGTCGTAACTGAAGATGTGGGTGTGCCCGGACACCTCCCGGACGAAGACGAGCACGTCGGGATCGAACGGGTCGTAGACGGGCTCGGTGTCCGCTGTCCCGGTGGGCGCGCCGAACAGGGGTGCCGCCGACGACGGGGAGTGCACATTCTCGGTGAACAGCTGGGGCAGCCCGCCCGGCAGTGTGCGGACGAAGACGATGGTGCCGTCATCGACCGGTGACCAGGACGGATCCGTGTCCCCTGCGCCGGAATCGTCGGACACCAGCGTGGCGGCGGGGGGAGCGTGGTGTGGGGGGGTGCCGAGCGGGAGCGTGAACAGCTGGGGCAGCCCGGATCCGGTGCCGCTCGACAACACGACGAGCGATCCGTCAGGCGACACCGAGGGGTGCTCCGCCTCGCCTGGCGCGCACGTCAGCACGACCACGCCGTGCACCCCGGGCTCCACGGCCAGCAGCTGTTGGCCGTGGCGACGACACCAATGCGTCGAAGGCGGGGCGCCGTGGAAGACGATGACGCCGTCGGGACCGGGGAACGCCGCCTGCGCCGCCGGCGCCACCAGGAGGACGGTGCCCGCTGTGACCACCGAGGCGGTGAGTGCCAGGCTCAGAGCGCTCGGCCGACGCGCACCGACGATTCGAGGCGAGCGTCGTCGCAGGCTCGGCTGCCGGTGTCCGAGCCACGGACCGCGGGGACCGGGGCGCGTCCGATGTCCGGGTGCCGGGTCAGAGCCCCCTGAGCGGTCCACGGGGAGAGTGTTGTCTGGCGGTTGTGCCAAAGGCCAGCGATCGCCATGAGATGACAGTGAACAACGCGTGATGGGCTCGCGAACTTCGCGTGAAAATCTTGTCGGACTGTAACACGAGTAAACCGATGGGGTTAGTGTGGTTTAAGGGATTTTCCCAGGTCATTGCTGCGGAATTACGCTCACAACACCGGCACAAGAAGATCACTCGCCGTTCCTTGCCATGTCACTTTCCGTTCACCAAGAGTTCACCCGCCCTCACTACGGTCGCGAAGCGTGATCGATCGCGGTCTGCGTCGCCGCGGGAAGCACATCCGGCCGCGTCCTTCGCTGCTCAAGCGGCGCCCCGCCCCCGTGTCGTGGCGACGCCGGACGCACGTGGCGGTGGCGGTGTGCGTTCTCGCCATGGCCGGGCTGGCGTCGCTGCTGGGAGCGGCGCTGCAGTCCTCATCGAGCACCGGCAGCGCCTGGTCAGTGCCGCTCGGCGTGTACGCCGGCTCCGCCGACCCCCAGGGGGTGACCGCCTTCGCCGCCGCCACCGGCACCACGCCCACCTACGGGGCGGACTACCTGCCGTGGCAGTCGGGGTGGAGCGGCATGTCCTCCAACCTGTCGTGGCTGCTCGGGCCGTGGCAGGCGGCGGGGTACCCCCTCATCCTCGGTGTCCCCATGATCCCCGAAGACTCCTCGGGCGCGGCCCAGGGCACGCTGGCGCAGGGCGCCACCGGTGCCTACAACTCCTACTTCGTGAGCCTCGCCCAGGCACTGGTGGCGGGAGGCCAGCCTGACGCCATCCTCCGCCTGGGCTGGGAGTTCAACGGCAACTGGTACCCGTGGCAGGTGACCGACGCCACCGACGCGGCGAACTACGCGGCCTTCTTCGACCAGATCGTCACGGCCATGCGTGCCGTGCCGGGCCAGTCGTTCCGCTTCATCTGGAACCCCGACGACCTCGGCTCGTTCAGCACCTACACCCCGGCGCAGGCCTATCCCGGAGACGCCTACGTCGACATGATCGGCGACGACGTCTACGACGAGTGCTGGTGCAGCCCCCAGAACCCGCAGAATTCGTGGGCGGCGCAGCTCGACGCCACCTGGGGGCTCGACTGGTTGTCGAGCTTCGCCAGCGCCCACGGCAAGCCCATCGGCATCCCCGAGTGGGCGGCCACCTACCGCAGTGACGGCCACGGGCTCGGCGACGACGCCTACTTCATCTCGCAGTTCGCGTCGTGGGTCGCTCAGAACAACGTGGCCTTCACCGCCTACTTCAACTTCGACGCCTCCGACGGCACCCATGACCTCATGGACGGCCAATTCCCGAACGCCCTGGCGGCCTTCCGCACCGCCTTCGACCCGCCGGCCGGGGCGAGCGGCACGCCGGTGACGACGGCCCCCACCACCGCACCACCGTCCACCACCCCGCCCACGTCGGCACCTCCGACCACTGCGCCACCCACCACTTCGCCACCCACCACGGTGGCCACCCCCTCGGCGGGCCCGTCGCCACCGCACGTCATGGTGGTGATGATGGAGAACGAGAGCTACAGCGACGTCGTCGGCAGCAGCGCCATGCCGTACACCAACGGGCTGGCCGACACCTACGGCGTGGCCACCCAGTCGTACGCGCTCGCCCATCCGAGCCTGCCCAACTACCTCGACCTCGTGTCGGGCTCGGACCAGGGGGTCACCCAGGACCAGGCGCCGAGCGCCGGCAGCTTTCCCGGCGTGCCCACCCTGGCCTCCCAGCTGGCGGCGGCGGGCGTGAGCGCCAAGGCGTACGCCGAGAACCTCCCGGCCGATCCCACCAACGACTCGGGCCTCTACATCGTGCACCACGTGCCGTGGGAGTACTTCCCCGGCACACCCGTCACGGTGTCCGACGCGTCGTCGCTCACCACCGATCTCGACAGCGCGTCGGCCCCGGACTTCGTGTGGTTCACGCCCAACGTGGTGGACGACGGTGACGGTGAGTCGGGCACGACGGCCCTGTCCGACGAGGACAGCTTCCTGTCGTCGTTCGTCCCGTCGGTGCAGGCCACCGCCTGGTACCGGTCGGGCGGCCAGATCATCGTGGAGTGGGACGAGGGTCTCGACAGCGACACGGCCGGCATCAACGGCGGAAGCGGCGGGCACGTGCCGACCATCGTGGTGAGTAGCGACCTGCAGGCACAGCCCCAGCACGAGAGCACCCCGGTCGACACCGTCGGGCTCCTGCGCTCCATCGAGGACGTCTACGACCTGCCCTATCTGGCCGGTTCCGGGGCCGACGGCAGCATCGACGCCCTCCTCAACGCCGGGACGACGGGCACCACCGCACCGCCGACGGTGACGACGGTGACGACAGTGACGACGGTGACGACGACGGCACCTCCGACGACGACGCCGACCACGTCCCCCCCGACCACGAGCGTGGCGACCACCCCGTCGACCACGCCCACCACCACGACACCGGCCCCCTCCACAGCGAGCGACGGAACCACCCCGTCCACCATCGCGCCGCCCGGCGGCACATCGGACGGCGCCACCACCACCACGCCGACCTCGACGCCACCGGTGGCGTCGCCCGACGCCGGCGCGTCGGGTTCGGACGCCACCCCCTCGCCGAGCACCCTCCAGGTGTCACCTCCGGTCTGGAGCGGTGACGACGTCACCCTGCACGCCCTGTTGACGAGCGGGAGCACTCCCATCCCCGGAGCGGTGGTGTCGTTCGCGGCGTCCGGCACCCCGCTGTGCCGGGGAACGACGAACGTGGCCGGCAGCGCGAGCTGCACGCTCCCCGCCGCCGGCAGCCCGCCGCTGTCGGCCGGTGCCGGTCACCTCACCGCCACGTTCGACGGTGACGCCCACTATCTACCCGCCGAGGCGGCGACGGTCCTGTCTGCTTCGCACCGCCACGGCGGCCGGGGGCCATCCGGGCATCACGGCGGGTCGACGGCGACGGGGTCGCAGGGTGCGACGACCCAGGTGGCCCTGGCCGACACCTCCGCCGACCGTCGCGACGGATTCGGCGCCAGCCGGGTGGCGGCCACCGTGGCCCTCGTGATCGGACTCGGCCTGTTCGCGGCCGGGCTCCCCGTGCTCAGGCGCCGAGGCGCAGCCCGCGGCAGGCGCGCCCCGTCCTGATCACGACGGGGCGCGGCCTCACGAAGCCCACACCATGCGCCCAGGCCGAGCGGAACCCACCGCCCCTTGGGGTCCCGGCTGCCTAGCATTGTCGGGGGCCACGCCAGGGTGAGCCACGACGACGAAGGTGGGGGCATGACGAACGAGACGGCACACGGCACCGCAGGTCGGAAAGGCCCGCTCCAGGTGGCGATCGTGCCCCACACCCACTGGGACCGCGAGTGGTACGAGCCGTTCCAGACCTTCCGCCTGAAGCTCGTGAAGATGCTCGACGGCCTCCTCTCACTGCTCGAGTCCGACCCCTCCTACGCCCGCGTCCTCCTCGACGGGCAGATGGCGGTGGTGGACGATTACCTCGCCATCCGGCCCGAGAACGAGGGGCGCATCCGGGCGCTGGCGGCGGCAGGCCGGCTGTCGATGGGCCCGTGGTACATCCTCATGGACGAGTTCCTGGTGTCGGGCGAGACCATCGTGCGCGACCTGCAGATGGGGATGCTGCGCGGTTCGGCCTTCGGCACGACGATGGAGGTGGGCTATCTCCCCGACATGTTCGGGCACGTGACCCAGATGCCCCAGATCCTGCGCCAGACCG
>JBEKVE010000128.1:0-8582 GCA_049514335.1 Acidimicrobiales bacterium | reverse complement strand
GTCGACACCCCCGGGCACGCCGATTTCGGGGGCGAGGTGGAGCGGGCCCTGGCCATGGTGGACGGCGTCATGCTGCTCGTCGACGCGTCGGAGGGCCCGCTGCCCCAGACGCGGTTCGTGCTGCGCAAGACCCTCGAGGCCCGCCTGCCGGTGGTCGTCGTGGTCAACAAGGTCGACCGGCCCGACGCCCGCGTGGCGGAGGTGGTCAACGAGATCGAGGAGCTGTTCCTCGACCTCGACGCCGACGAGGACCAGATCGGGTTTCCCGTGCTCTACGCCAACGCCCGGGCGGGCCGGGCCGGCACCCGGCCCGACGACATCGGCCCCGACCTCGTCCCGCTCTTCGAGGCCATTCTGGCCAGTGTGCCGCCGCCGCACTACGACCCCGAGCGGTCCCTGCAGGCCCTCGTCACCAACCTCGGCGCCTCGCCCTATGTCGGGCGCCTGGCCATCTGCCGGGTCGTGAACGGCACCCTGCGGCGGGGCGAGACGGTGGCGTGGTGCCGCCTCGACGGAGCGGTGCAGCGCGTCAAGGTGACCGAGCTCTACTCCTCCAAGGCCCTCGAGCGGGTCGACGTCGACGAGGCGGGCCCGGGCTCGATCGTGGCCGTGGCCGGTATCGACGAGGTGACGATCGGCGAGACGCTCGCCGACCCCGACGATCCCCGCCCCCTGCCGCCCATCTTCGTGGACGAGCCCAGCCTGGCCATGACCATCGGCATCAACACCTCGCCGCTGGCCGGCGTGGACGGCACCAAGCTGACAGCCCGGCTCCTGAAGAGCCGGCTCGATGCCGAGCTCGTGGGCAACGTGTCGCTGCGCGTCCTTCCCACGCCGCGTCCCGACGCCTGGGAGGTCCAGGGACGGGGCGAGCTGCAGCTCGCCATCCTGGTGGAGACCATGCGGCGCGAGGGCTTCGAGCTCACCGTGGGCAAGCCCCAGGTCGTCACGCGCACGATCGACGGCAAGCTCCACGAGCCCATGGAGCGCCTGGCGGTGGACGTGCCGAGCGACTACCTGGGCGTGGTCACCCAGCTGCTGGCGCTGCGCTTCGGCCGCCTCGAGGAGATGGTGAACCACGGCACGGGGTGGGTGCGCATGGACTACCGGGTGCCGGCCCGGGGACTGGTCGGGTTCCGCACCGAGTTCGTCATCGAGACGCGGGGGACGGGCATATTGCACCACGTCTTCGACGGCTGGGAGCCCTGGCACGGCGACCTGCGGGTCAGGCGCAACGGGTCGATGGTGGCGGACAGGCGCGGGTCCACCACCACCTACGCCCTCATGGCCCTCGAGGAGCGCGGCACCATGCTGGTGGGGCCCGGCACCGAGGTCTACGAGGGGATGATCGTGGGGGAGAACGCCCGGATCGACGAGATGGACGTCAACCCCACCAAGGAGCGCAAGGTCACGAACGTCCGCTCCTCCACCGCCGAGGAGCTCGTGCGCCTCACCCCCCACCTGCAGCTGTCGCTGGAGCAGGCGCTCGAGTTCATCCGCGAGGACGAGTGCGTGGAGGTGACGCCCCGCGCCGTGCGCCTGCGCAAGGCGGTCCTCGACCAGCAGATCCGGGGACGCCAGCGCAGCCGGGCGAGGCGCGACGACCCCTGAGCACCGAGGGCGGGCGCAGCGGGCCGTCCACGTCCAGGTCAGCGGGTCACCCGAAGTTTCCTGGGAATAACCTGAGAGAGATCCCTCGCAGCGGTCAACTCTTCCCCGAACGGCCTTGTGGCAGCCCGACCGCGTTGCGCGCGGGTGTACCCGGGTCCATCATGGACTGTGTTGGAGGGGCAGCAGTGATGGGGGGAGGCTCATGAGCACCATGGGGGTGCGTGAGCGGCGGTTCCGCGAACCGGGGCCGGCGCTCACACCCGAGTGCAGGTTGTGTTGGAGGACGTTCGACCTCGAGCGTCGGGACGTCGAGTCCACCGAGCAGCACGTGTACGTCCGCTGTCCGCATTGTCGGGGATCGTTCCCGATCCGTCACAGCGATTTCGCCGTGCTCCTCGAACGCGAGGCGCCCACCGCGGGCTGAAAGTCCTTCGAGCGCCGGCCTGCCCCCGGGCGGCGGCGCCACAGGTCGCCCAGCCGCTACAGGTGCAGCACCAGCGCGGGCGCGGCCAACGTCTCGGCGGCGCGTCGCAGGGCCTCGGCCGCGGCGGGGTCGCCGGCACGGGCGTGGGCCCGGAGCACGAGAGCCTCGGCGATGCCCGTCGCCTGCTCGGGGACGGGGGCCAGTCCGGTCCGGTCACCGCTGATCTCGGCCAGCACCGCGCCCGCGGCGATCAGGGTGGGCGGCGCGTCGAGTGCCACCGCTGCCTCCATGGCCGCCTCGACCCGGGGCCGCACATCCTCGCTCCGCCCCGCCAGCACGAGCGTCACGACGTCGAACAGCCCGGTCAGGGCGCCGATGGGGCCGAAGTCGGGGTGATGCGGTCCGCCCTGACGGGCGATCGCCTCGTCGAACCGACCGGCCAGGGTCAGCTCCGTCTCGATGACGAGCTGCCCCATGCGCACCACGGGGTCCTGGGAGGTGTCGGGGGGAAACGGTGGCGTCGCCCCGCTCTGCCCGCTGGCGACGGCCACGGCGAAGCCCGCCGCCCATCCGAGCCACGGGTTGGAGCCGTCGACCATGCCCCCCGCCCGTTGCAGCGCGTCGACGCACCGGGCCGCTTCCTCGATGCGCCCGCTCAGGCGGGTCATGATGGCGAGCAGGCTCCACCCGTGGATGGCGCCGTCGGCGCCGAGCTCCTCGCCCAGCACGGCCAGGCGGCGGGCGAACCCCTCGGCCACGGCCGTGTCGCGTGGCCCTCCCCACAGCGACCGCAGGAAGTGGTGCCACGCCAAGGTGGTGAGCGCGCCCACCTGTCGCGAGCGGTCACCGCTCTGGTCGGCGAAGGCGAGCGCCTCTGACAGCCACTGCGCCACCCTGCGGTCGGTGGGCCTGGCCAGGCACAGCATCGAGGAGGCCGCCGCCATGCCGGCCCGGTCGCCGATCCCCTCGAAGAGGTCCAGCGACGCCTGGAGCTCGCGCGCCGCCTCGTCCATGTGGCTCAGGTAGAAGTGGGCCACACCGGCATTGCCGTGTCCCCACGCCTCCTTGTCGACCACGCCCAGGCGATGCCACTCGGCGGTGACCGCCTCGAGCCGGGGAAGCGCCCAGGCCGGATCGCTGAACACCCGCGAGCCGGCCGCGGTGTGGTCGCGCTCGAGCGCCACGGTGGGGTCGTCGGGGTCGTCTTGCACCATGGCGAGGGTCTCGACCACGTCCTCGGGCTTGCCGCACAACGCCTGGAGCTTGGCCATGTCGAGCAGGACCGAGGGGCGGCGACAGCCGCGCGCCACGGCCCGCTCGAAGAGGCGCAGGGCGTCGAGGTGGCGCGCCGACTGCAGATAGGCGGTGGCCGCGTCGGCGAGGGCATCGGCCGCCTCGGTGGCCACGGCCTCGTCGTCGGCGAGGTAGCGGGCGGCGCGATCGAGGTGCCGGGCGCGGCGCTCGGGCTCGTGGACGAGCGCGGCGGCCCGCCGGTGCAGCTCACCGCGCTGGATGCGCGGCAGGGTCTCGTAGGCGACCTCGCGCAGCAGTGAGTCCACCGTCGTGTAATTGCCCTCGGCGTCCTGGCGCAGCAGGCCACTGTCCACCATGGCCCGCATGGACAGGGCGGCCTCGGGGGTGCCCAGCCCGGCGACCTGGTCGGCGGTGGCCTCACCCAGCACCGCCACGTGCTGCACCACCACCTTCTGGGTCGGGGGCAGCGCGTCGAGGCGCGCCGCCAGGAGGGCCTGGACCGTGGCCGGCACCGCCGCGTGCCCTGTCAGGCGGTAGGAGGCGCCGTCGTCGACGAGCAGCCCCTGGGTCCTCGCCATCGACACCAGCTCGCGCAGGTACAGGGGGTTGCCGTTGGCCCGTTCCACCAGGAAGTCGGTGGCGTCGGCCTCGAGGGGCTTGTCGGTGGCGAGGAACCCCTCGGCCAGGGTGGACGCCTCGGCCCGACTCAGGGGACCGAGGCGCACGGTGGTGGCCGAGGGGAACGACGCCAGCCACTCCCCGGGCTCGCTGCGCCCGGCCAGCACGGTGAGGACGGGCACCTCGGGCAGCCGCCCGGCCATGGCGGCCAGTACCTCCAGGGTCCGGTCACCGCTGCGGTGCAGGTCGTCGATCAAGATGAGCAGCGGTCGCTCGGCCGCCTTGCGCTGCAGGAGCCGGCCGAGCGCCCACATCTGCTCCTGGAGGATGGCGGCGGGGTCGATGTCCTTGAGCGACGGGTCGACGTCGCCTGCCACCGAGCGCACACGCGCGTCGATCTCGGCGTCGTCCATGGGGCCGAGCTGGCGGACCATGTCGGTCGCCACCACCGTGCCGCCCAGGGTGCCGTAGGCGGGGTAGGCGGAGCGGATGACGGTGCCGTCCACCGCCGCCAGCCGGGCGAGCTCATGCGCCAGCCGGGTCTTGCCCGAGCCGGCGTCGCCGCACACGAGCACGAGGTGGCCCCGGCCGTCGCGGCACACCCGGCGCCACTGCGCCTCGAGGAAGGCGAGCTCGTCGTGCCGGCCCACCAGTGCGGGGGCGTCCTCGGGCTCTTCCTGGGCCCGGCGCAGCGACACCGCCTCCCACACCTCGACCGGCTCGCGCTTGCCCTTCAGGAGCACGGCCTGTCGGCTGCGGAACAGCACCCGGGCCTGCGCCAGCTCGGTGGTGAGGCGCCCGCACAGGACCTGGCCCGGCGCGGCCGCCTTCTCCAGGCGGGCGGCGACGTTGACGGTGTCGCCGATGACCGTCACCCCTTCGCCACCGCCCACGGCGGTGGCCATGACCCCACCCGAGTTGACGCCGATGGAGAAGACGAGGTCCCCGCCCAGGTGTCGCATGGCCAACGCCGCGGCAACGGCCCGCTCGGCGTCGTCGTCGTGGGCCACGGGGACGCCGAACACGGCCATGACCGAGTCCCCCATGTACTTGTCGACGGTGCCCCCGTGGGCGCGGACCACCTCCCCCAGCTCGCGGAAGGCGGTGTCCACCATGCGGGCCACCACCTCGGGGTCGGTGCGCTCGGCCAGGGACGTGAACCCCACCACGTCGGCGAAGAGCACGGTGGCGAGCTTGCGCTCCTCGAGGGCGGCCCGGTCCACCACCGCCGGGACCTCCCCCAGTGCGGTGCCGCACTGCCCGCAGAAGTGCTGGTCCGGATGGGTGGGTGCGCCGCACGTGGGACAGCCCGCCACGGCCAGCATGGCGCCGCACCGCCCGCAGAAGCGGTACCCCTCGGGATTGGCGGCCGAGCACTGCTGGCACGTTGGCACGGTCGTCACGGTACCGCCCGGGGGCCGCCGACCCGGCGGGGCGACGGCCCCGGCGGCCGCCTCAGGCCCCTCGCCGGTCACTGCGGCAAGTGGCACACCGCCTCGACGTTGTTGCCGTCAGGGTCGCGCACGAAGGCCCCGTAGTAGTCCGGGTGGTACTCGGGCCACAGGCGCGGCTCGTGGAGGACCTCCGCCCCCGCCGCCACGGCGGCGGAGAAGAACGCCCGTACGGCGTCTCGGTCGGTGGCGACGAAGGCAAGGTGGATCTCACGGTTGGGCCCCGGCGTGGCGAGCGGGCCGATCCAGAACGAGGGGTGGTCGACGCCGTAGCCGATCACGGCGCCGAACTCCATGATGCGCCCGCCGCCGAGGGGGGCGAGGACGGCGTCGTAGAACGAGGCCGCCGCCGCCGTGTCGGCGCACTGCACCGACACATGGTCGATCACGGGGCGCCGCCCGTATGCGACCCCGGGGGGGCCGAAGGTCGCACGGAGCGGCATCCCGTCGAGCCGGGCGGACGCACTTCGAGGGCAGCGGCACGCCGTCGGGCAACGCCCGACCTCGAACCTCCGCCCTGGTTCGTCATCCCCCGGCCTCTGGTGGGTGCTCGGACGCACTCGCACCGGAAACCGGGCGAGAACCCCACCGCCACAACCATCGCCGGTCGGGCCTGGGGATCACAAGCGGGAAAACCTGGGGATTCCCATCTTTTTCATCTTTTTCACCGGTTTCCGGCCAGGGCGAGTACGCCCAGCGCGCCCGCCATCGCGAGGGGTGCCGAGATGACGCCGTACAGACTGGCGCGGGCGATCGACGGTCGGGCACCCGCCAGGCGCGCGGCGCGGTACCACAAGATCCACGACAGCGAGCCGGTGGCGAAGAGGTTGGGCCCGACGTCCAGCCCGACCAGCAGGGCCAACGGCCGGTGGGGGACCCGGGCGGCGAGCAGCGACGCGGCGGGCAGGTTGTTCACGAGCACGCTCGCTCCGGCCGCCACCGCGGCGGTGCCCCAGGCGTCCAGGTGCGACAACAGGGTGGCCGGGCCCGACCACACCCGTCCGAGCGTCCCGAGCGCCACCGCCACCCCGAACAGCCCGACCAGCACCGGCACCCCCACCACCTCCGGGACCCGCCGCACCGTCGATGTCCCGGGCGCAGACGACGGCCCCCACCACCGCGCCCGGGCCACGTGCAGCACCACGGCCCCCACCCCCACGGCGGCGACGGGGAGCGCCGGCGACCGCAGGACGAGCACGAGCACCGTCACCGCCGCCACGGCCACGGCCCCCACGCCCACGTCGGGGCGCGGGGCGCGGGGCACGGTCTGACTCGGCGCCCGCAGCGCCCGGCGCTCGGCCAGTCCCACGACGACGGCGGTCACCACCACGGCCACGAGCCACGCCCCCGCCACATGGTGCAGGAAGACACCGCCGGGCAGGCGGCGGTGCCCGAGGACGATCAAGTTGGTGAGGTTGGATCCCGGCAGCAGCAGGGACGCGGCATTCGACAGCAGGATGCAGCCGTAGAGGAAGGGCGCGTCGTCGTCGCCCCGGCTGCGCGCCGCGTGCACGAGGACGGGCGTGAGGAAGGCCACCGAGGTGTCGAGGTTCAAGACGCTCGTGACGAGGGCGATGAGCACGGCCGCGCCCACGAACGACGCCACTCCGCTCTTGGCCACCCGGGCCAGCTGTGTCCCGGCGGCGGCGAAGAGGCCGTCCTCGTCGGCGACGAGCCCGACCAGAAGGAGGCCCGCCACCAGTACGAAAGGGGGCCAGTCCTGGTTTGCCGCCGACCGCGTGGCGGCGCCGTCGCCGAGGACGGCAGCGGCGGCGGCCCCCACGCCGACGAGGGCGAGGACCCACCCGGCCCGGAGGCGTCGTCGGTCCCCGCCGTTGACATCCTTGGTCGAAACCGGCATCTCGACCATCCGACGGTAATGCCCACGAGGAGCCGCCGGGCCACGTGCGAGCGGGGTGTGGCGCCGGCGCCGGCCAGGCGGGCGCGGGTGGGCCCCGCTACCGTTCCCGTCGTGGCCGAATCCTTTCTCGACGCATGCGAGCTGGCAGCGATGGTCCGGAGGGGTGAGGTGTCGCCCATCGAGCTCGTCGACGATGCCGTCGACCGCATCGAGCGACTCGACCCCTCTCTCAATGCCGTCATCCGCCCCCGCTTCGAGCAGGCCCGCCGGGAGGCCGGCGGCGCGCTGCCCGACGGTCCGTTCCGCGGCGTTCCAATCGTGCTCAAGGACCTGCTGTGCAGCATCGCCGGTGAGGAGATGCACGAGGGGATGGCGGCGCTCAAGAAGGCCCGGTACGTCGCACCACGCGACCAGGAGCTCACCCGGCGGCTGCGCGCCGCGGGGTTCGTGGTGGTGGGCCGCACCAACACCCCCGAGCTCGGCATCCTGCCCACCACCGAGCCCGTTGCCTACGGCCCGTCGCGCAATCCCTGGGATACGACGCGCTCCACCGGGGGGTCCAGTGGTGGCTCTGCGGCGGCGGTGGCGTCGGGCATGGTGCCTGTGGCGCACGCCTCGGACGGGGGAGGCTCCATTCGCATTCCCGCCAGCGAGTGCGGGCTGGTGGGCCTGAAGCCGACGCGCGCCCGGGTGTCGCTCGGGCCCGAGTACGGCGACGTCATCGGGGGTCTCGTGTGCGAGCTCGCCGTCACCCGCAGCGTGCGCGACACCGCCGAGGTCCTCGACGCCGTGGCCGGGCCCACGCCCGGTGACCCGTACGCCGCTCCGGATCCGGTGCGCCCCTTCGGCGAGGAGGTGGGTGCTGATCCCGGGCGGTTGCGCATCGGCGTGCAGAGCGCGGCATTCGGCGGCAGCGTCACGACCCACCCCGACTGCGTGGCTGCGGCCGAGGCGGCCGCCCGGTTGCTCGAGTCGGCAGGGCACCACGTCGAGCCGGTCCACGTCGAAGCCCTCGACGACACCGGATTCGTCACCAACTTCGTCCTCGTGTGGGCGGCCGGCATGGCGTTCGACGTCGACCACTACTGGCCCGCCCATCTGGGCCGCGCTCTCGGCGCCGAGGATGTCGAGCCCCTCACGTGGGCCCTGGCCGACGTGGCCCGTGCCGCCACCGCATCGGACTTCCTCGCCGCACGTCACGGGTTGCAGACGACGGCCCGCGCCGTGGCGCGCTGGTACGAGGACGGGGGATTCGACCTCCTCCTCACGCCCACCATCGCCGAGCCTCCACCACCGCTGGGCGAATTCGACAGCCCACCGGACAACCCGCTCCACGGACTGTTCCGGGCGGCCGAGCTCGTCC
>JBEKVE010000127.1:0-8655 GCA_049514335.1 Acidimicrobiales bacterium | reverse complement strand
TCCCATCCTCCTCGGGCCGTTCGGCCTCACCACGATCTTGACGCCGCCGCCGCCCATGCCGGCAGCCGTCACCGTCGAATTCCTGCCGCCGCTCGACTGGCACGACCTCGGACCCGAGGCGGCGCAGGACGCCGACGCAGTGGACCGGTGCTACGAGCAGACCACCACCGTCATGCAGGCGGCACTCGACGGGCTGCGCGCCGCGCGTCCGCACCCGGTGCTGCGCGGTGCCGCCGGCCTCCTGCGTGCCGCGGGGGGGAGGAGGGCCCGGCCGTGACCGACGTCACCCACACCCCGTTGGGCCCGACGTCGCCTTACGAACCATTGTTCGTGGATCTGCCGGACCTGCATCCCGGAGTCGATCCGGATGCCCGTGGGCCGGGGCCGACCCCGTCCTCGCCGTCGTTCGCCCGGCGCCATCGGGTGGCGCTCGCCGTGACGGCGGCGGTGATGTTGGTGGTCGGGTGCGGCGGTTGCGACTTTCTCTACGCATGGAACCACTCCAACCCCGCCCAGCTGTCGTCGACAGCGGCGGTGCAGCGCTTCCGCTCGGGGTTGACCGGACGCGTGGTGGACCCCGGCACCCTCCGCCCCCACGAGGGCGTGTACCGCTACACGGGCTCGGCACGCGAGCACGTGTCGATCCCACCCAAGACACAGGTCGAGGGACCCGGAATGCCGGGGACTGTGTCGTACACGGCCGACGGGTGCTGGGTGTGGCGTCTCGACGACAGTGACAGCCACTGGCAGAGCTCCACCTTCTGCCCCCGTGAGGGCAATCTGGTCGAGGTGGGGCGGGCGGGTTGGTACCGCTGGAATTTCGTGGCCCTCGTCATCGCCGATACGGCCACCTTCACCTGCACCCCGGAGGTGGCTCTCCCCGCCGTGCTCCAGGTCGGTCAGCAGTTTCCCTTCACCTGCCGGGGAACCAACGACCCCATCCACACCGCGCCGGTGACGATGACCGGCACGAACCGGTACCTGGGCGCGCAGATGGTGCGCGTCGGCGGAGTCGAGGTGTCGACCGTCCACTTCCGGGAGGTGTCGGTGTTCCGCGGCGGTCAGCAGGGGACCAACGTCGCCGACACCTGGTTCTCCACCGTGAACGGTCTCCCCGTGCGCGGGACGTGGCGCACCGTGGTGCACAGCCCCACCGCTCTCGGGACATCCACCTTGACCGGCGGTGGGAACTTCGCCTTGGCCTCGTCTGAACCCCGCATGTGAACGGCGCCCGCCGGCGGTGGGTCGTCGGCGGCGGTGGCCCGCGGTGGGTGTCGACGCAGCCTCAGCCGTCGTCGGAGCGGACGACGAACGCCTTTCGGGGGCAGTCACGTGCCGCCTGGCGGGCAAGCTCGACCAGATGGAGGGGAACAGGGCGGCCGTCGACGATGGGATAACCCCACTCGTCCAGGGTGACGAGCTCGGGGAGCAGCTCGGCGCAGTACCCGTACGCGGTGCAGGCGATGGGGTTGACCGTGAGCGTCGTCATGGGTGCATCCTCGGTTCAGCGCGGTCGGGCCGGCGTCAGCAGCGACGGCCGGGCGCGGTGGGCGCACGGCCGGCCGGCGGCGTGGGCGGCGACATCGGGGGCAAAGGTACGCAGCGCGCTGCGGACCATGCGCACCACGCCGTCGGGGTGCCGGCACGCCCCTCGTCCTTCGATGGCGACGAGCTGCCCTTCGAGGCGCCGCAGTGCCGCCGCACCGCCGACACCGTTCGCCAGCTCGACGAGGTTTCCGGCGACGGCGGGCAGGCCGAACACGCACGGTCCGCACTGGCCGGCGCTCTCGCCTGCCATGTAGTGCGCCAGACGTGCCGTCTCGGCCAGGCCGCAGGCATGGTGGGGGAGGACCACGAGCACCCCTGCCCCGACGACTCCACCCACCGCCCCCATCGGACGCGGGGCATAGGGCGTCGACAGCGCCGGGGCCGGGACCCAGCTCCCGCCGTAGCCACCGGTGAGGACGGCGGCCACCGGCTCGGTCGGCACGGCACCGTCGATGATGGCGCCGAGGGGGGAGCCCATGGCCACCTCGAACACGCCGGGGCGGGCGACGGCCCCTCCCACCGTGACGAGCGCAGTTCCCGGCGTGTCGCTCGGACCGACGGCGCGGAACCAGTCCGGCCCGTGGCGCGCGATGAGGGCCACGTGGGCGAGCGTCTCGGCGTTGTGCACCAGGGCCCGCCGCCGCCCGATCGACAGTGCGACGCCCTTGACGGGTCGGAACGTCGGCGCGCCGGGGCCACCGTCCAACCACGACACAAGGGCGGATTCTTCGCCCGACACGTAACCCGCCGGGGGGCGTGCCAGCTCGACGAGGACGGGGGATAGGGGCGTTCCCGTCCGCTCGGCCACGGCACGGGCCACGGCACGCGCCGTGTCGTGGCGATCATCGGCGACGCAGACCACGACGCGACGCGCGCCCACGGCGCTGGCGGCCAGCTCGGCCCCGTCGAGGACGAGATGAGGGACGCACGAAAGGAGCACGTGGTCCTTGGCGCTGGCCGGTTCGCCCTCCATGGCGTTCACAACCAGCGTCGCACCGCCGCCGGAGCCCGCCGCGAGCCGCAACTTGGCCGACGACGAAAAGCCCGCCCCGCCCCGGCCGGTCAGCCCCGATGCGTCCAGGGCGGCGCCGAGCCGCGCCGGCCATCCCCGGTCTCCGGCGCGGGGCAGTGGCGGGGGGCCGTGATAGGCGAGATGGCCGGCCAGGTCGGGCCCATGACCGGCCCGGTAGCCGGCCAGCAGGCCCGTCCCGACGGCATCGGCCGGTGTGTGGGTGGCCCGGGGTGCACCGGCGTCGCCGCCCGCGCTGGGCATGGTGGACGTGGGCATGGTGGACGTGGGCATGGTGGACGTGGGCATGGTGGACGTGGGCGGCATCGGGACCTCGTGGCTCAGGCGGAGAGGTGCTTGACGGGGACGCCTTCGGGACGGGACCGGACCGAGGGGTAGGTGAGCACGCGCTGTGTGCGCGAAGAGGCGAGGGCGATCCGCCACAGCGCAGATCCCGTCACCGCCACGATGCACACCACGGCCAGGCCCAGCACCCAGGGTGTCGCCATGTCGGTCCCCATGCCGAAAGCGTGGGCGAGAGCGACGGGCCAACTGCCGTAGGCGAGCCAGTGCACGCCCCGCCACAGGCGGGCGGGCAGGCGGTGGCGCAGGATGCTCGTGACGGCCACGGCGAGAAGGAGGTCGAGGCCCACCGCCCCGAGCGCCACCCACAGCCGCTTGTACGACGAGGCGAAGGGGACCACCACCGCCGTCCAACCGATGTTCACGTAGGTGTCCATCACGCTCGTGAGGATGTGCGCGCCCAGAAAGACCATGGCTGTCAACGACACGCGACGGTGCAGGTCTTGCAGGGCGAACCCCGGCCACGACCGGGTGGCGACGCGATTGGCGGTGACGATGCCGAGGACCGTCGTGACCGTGAGCAGCACGAGCGCCACGATCCCGGTGGCGCGCGTGGCGTACCACAGGACAGGGGAGCTCATGACGCCACCTGCCGGTGGCGGGAGGTGTCCGCCGGCCAACCGTTGAGCGTGAGCACCTCGCCGTCATGGCGCACGAGGCGGGCCGGTCGTTCCAGGGCCACCAGATTGGGCACCGCCCAGGCACCCCACACGATGGCGGCCGTGCTGGCGGCGTTGGCGTCGACACAGGAGTCGGCCGAGCACGACACGAGCGTCCAATGCGTGGAGGCGCTGTCCCCGGTGGCGGGATCCACGATGTGGTGGACCCGGCGGCCCTGGTGGCGCCATGTGCGCACCGCCGTGCTGGAGCTGGCAATGCCACCGCTGCGCAGGGCGACGACCTGGTCCACCGCGTCGAGCGGGGACGAGGAGTCGCGGGCGATGCCTACGGCCCAGCCCTCGACGGGAGGGGACCCGGCCACGGCGACGTCCCCGCCGATGCTGACGAGGACGCCACATCGCAGCGCCTCGGCGATGCGAAGGGCGGCGCGGTCCGCCACGAGGGCCTTGGCCGACGCACCCAGATCGATGTGCACCCCGGCGGGGACGCGTACGGTCCGCCGCCGGCGGTCGAGCTCGATGCACGACCATCCGGGGGCGGGACGCGGCGCGTCGCTGGCACCGTCGTCGGTACCGAGCTCGTCGAAATCGCGGTCGTATCCGAGTGCTTCGACCGCCACCCCTACGGTGGGGTCGACCGCTCCCTGGGTCCGCCTGGCGACGTCGTAGGCCACCTCGATCGCCTCGAACAGAAGCGAGCTCACCCGCAGCGGGGCCCCGTGGGCGCCGTGCAGCGCCGACAGCTCGGAGTCGGGACGGAAGCGGCTGCACGTTCGATCGATGGCGACGAGCTCGTCGCGCAGGATCTGCTCGGCGCGATCGGCCGTCGCCGGTTCGGTCACGGCAACCACCGCCGTGGTCCCGATGGCTCGCATCGAGCGCAGGACGGGGTCGACAGAGCTCATGTCAGCGACCCGTCCCGCCGGAGACCACGGTGGGCGCCGACGTGGACGTCGTGGGAGTGCTGGTGTTCCGGCCCGACGACCCCGACGATGTCGCCGAGCCCGACGAGCCGGAGGTCGTGGCCGAGCCGGAGGTCGTGGCCGAGCCGGAGGTCGTGGCCGAGCCGGAGGTCGTGGTTGCGGTTGCCGCGGTGGTGGTCGTGGTGCCGGCGCCTTGGGTGGTGGCCGTCGATGCATGGGTCGAGGCGGCGCCGGCGGCGACCGTCGTCCCCGGGATCTCGCGCGACACCATGACGCCGATCACGGCGGCGGCACCGGCGGCCACGACCGTCACCGACCGCGAGGCCCGTCGCGCGCTGGCCATGGCCCGGTTGCGGCGCGCACCGGACGCACGAACCCGGGCGTGTGCGGGGCTGTCGGCGACGGGGCGACGGGGGGCACCGCCCGATCGGTGGGAGCTCATCTGTCGTACCTCACCACGGCAATCTCACCGTTGTCGCACAGTCAGCTAGGAGCCACCTGTGAATCGCCGGGTGCGTCCCCCGTGTCGTGGGGGGCGTCACCCGAGTCGGCGGCCTCCTCCTCCTGCCCGGTGCGGGGCAGACGGATGACGAAGGTCGTGCCGCGTTCGCGGCCAGGCTCCACCGTGACCGTCCCACCCTGGGCTTTCACGATCGAGGCCACGATGGACAGACCGAGCCCGGTGCCACCGTGCAGGCGGGAGCGGGAGGGGTCCGCCCGGTAGAACCGCTCGAACACACGGGCGGCGGCATCGGCGTCGAGCCCGGGCCCGTCGTCGCGCACCTTGATGAGGGCCTCGTCGCCTTCGGCCGACACGGTTACCACGGCCGCCGTCCCCGGCGGGCAGTGGGTCCGGACGTTGGCCAACAGGTTGTCGAGCACCTGCCGGAGACGGAGGTGATCGCCGACCACCTCCACCGGGTGGCGGGCGACGAGCTGGACTGGCCATGCCGGTCCCACCGTGGTGGCGGTCTGGACGGCCTCGGCCGCCACCCCGACCAGCTCGACCTCGTCCCGGGCCAACGGCCGGCCCTCGTCCAGCCGGGCCAGCAGGAGCAGGTCCTCGACCAGATGGCCCATGCGGGCGGTCTCGTTGCGGATGCCCTGCATCACCCGCTCGAGATCCTCGGGCCGGGTCACCGCCCCTTGCTCGAACAACTCGGCATACGCCGACACGGCCGTGAGCGGCGTCCGCAGTTCGTGAGATGCGTCGGCCACGAATCGGCGCATACGCCCTTCGGAGTGGCGAAGCTCTTCCTCGGTGGCGTCCCGTTGGGCGAAGGCGCTCTCGATCCGGCCGAGCATGACGTTCAACGCCCGGGCCAGGCGACCCACCTCCGTTCTCGCTTCGTCCCCGGGCACACGCTGGGCCAGCTCCCCTCGGGCGATGGCCTCGGCCGTGCCCTCGACGGCGCGCAGCGGTCGGAGTCCGATCCGCACGAGCCACCAGCCGAGGAGCAGGGCGGCCGCCAATGCCGCCCCCGTCACCGCCAGCTCGACGCCCACGAGGCGGTCGAGCGTCCCCACCGTCGACTGCAGGGACACTCCCACGATGAGCTGGCCGCCGACGTAGGGGCCCTCCTCCAGCACCGACGCCCGGATGCGGTACTGCGGGTCGTCATTGTCGGTGTCGGCGGCGGTGAAGTACACGGTGGGCTCGTTGTAGTCGGCGGTGTTCGCCGAGAAGCCGGTGATGTGGGCGGGCAGCTTGGGGCTGCCCGTGTCGGTGGTCCCGAACCCGGGCAGTGTCTTGCTGCACAGGACGCTGCCTGTGGCGCTGCGGACCTCCACGAACGAGTCCGGAGGGAGCTGCTGCAACAGCTCGGGGGACAGATCGTGGAAGCCGAAGCACGTGGGGACGGCCACGGTGCTCGCCGCCTGCGTCGTCTGCGTCGCCTTGGTCGTCTTCGGGCGGGCCGCGCCACCGGTGCCACCACCGGCCGCCTCCGCCGGGTCGTCAGTCGTGGTGGACGTCGGCGGGGGCGTCACCCCACTCCCACCTCCGCCCCCACCCAGGTTCGGTGGGAGCGGGGGGGGGCGGCTGCCCAGGGCACCTTCGATCGGCATGTGGGACTGCTCGAGGGATTGGTCGATCTTGCTGTAGAGGAAGGAGCGCAGTTCCTGGTATGTGACGGCGTCCGCGATGACGAGGGCGATGAGGGCGACGGCCGCCACCCCCAGGAGCAGCCGTGTCCGGAGCGACACCTATGAGGCCTCGGGATCGCGCAGCGTGTAGCCGACCAGCCTGATGGTGTGGATCAAGGGTGGCCCGTGACGCTCGAGCTTCTTGCGCAGATAGCTCACGTACGTCTCCACCACGTTTGCCTCGCCTCCGAAGTCGTAGTGCCACACATTGTCGAGGATCTGGGCTTTGGAGACGACCTGGCGGGGGTTGCGGAGGAAGAACCGGAGCAGATTGAACTCGGTAGCGGTGAGTTGGATGCGGGTCCCGCCCCGGCGCACTTCGTGGGCGCCCTCGTCCATTTCGAGGTCGGCGAAGCGCAAGGTCCCGTCGTCCCCGCGATCGACACCGGCGCGCCGCAAAAGCGCCCGCGTGCGGGCGATGATCTCGGCCAGGGCGAATGGTTTGGTGACGTAGTCGTCGCCGCCGACCGTGAGGCCGGCGATCTTGTCCTCGAGCGAGTCACGGGCGGTGAGAAAGAGCACGGGAGCGCGTATCCCGTCCGACCGAAGCCGGCGGGTGACCTCTAGTCCGTCGAGGTCGGGGAGCATGACGTCGAGGACGATCATGTCGGGGGGGCGCTCCTGGGCGGCAGCGAGCGCGGCCCGTCCCGAGGTCGCCTCCTCGACGTCGTAGCCCTCGTACCGCAGCGATGTGGCCACCGCGTCCACAATCGACGGTTCGTCGTCGACGACGAGGACGCGATGGCGGCTGCCCTTCTCCACGGTCATGTCCACGATGCACCTCCGCTGACCAGCATCGACCCTGCTGTTCGACAGCCGCTGGGCGCCCGCTGTGAGCCACCTGTGAAGATACGGGAAGGGAGCGGGCAGTTTCTCCAGGCGGCCCAGGGCGCCGGAGCGAGCGGCCCGTCTTCCCGACGATGCCAGGTTCGGCCCCCGCCCCGCCGCACTCGCTCAGGCGTCGATCCCGTCGGCTATGCGCGCCCCCAGGGTGCCGTCCACGTCGCGCCAGTACTGCTTGACGCGCGACAGCACCGGCTCGACCACCCCCGCCCGCACGTGGGAGACAACGTTCGCCACCAGGCGGTCCCGGGCGGCGTCGTCGAGGACGTGGCGCACGAGCGTCCCGGCCTGACCGAAGTCGTCGTCCTCCTTGTGGAGCACCGACGCGGCCCGGACGATGTCACCGGACACGGTCCACGAGGGATCGGCCCCGAAGCGCTCGGGGTCGGCACTGGGCCCTCCGAAGGAGTTGGGGGCATACACGGGATCAGCCGGGTTGTGCAGCCGCATGTGCCCGTCGCGGTTGTAGGAGTGCACTGGCGACCGGGGGCGGTTGACGGGGAGCTCCTGGGCATTGGGCCCGACGCGGTGCAGATGCGTGTCGTGGTAGCTGAAGAGCCGGCCGAGCAGCATCTTGTCGGGAGAGGGGCCGACGCCCGGCACCATGTTCGACGGCTCGAAGGTTGATTGCTCGATCTCGGCGAAATAGTTCTCCGGGTTGCGGTCGAGCACCATCCGGCCCACCCGCACGAGCGGGTAGTCGCCGTGTGGCCACACCTTCGTGAGGTCGAAGGGGTTGAAGCGGTAGTCCGCCGCGTCCTCGAAGGGCATCACCTGCACGTACATCGTCCACGCCGGGTGCTCGCCCCGTGCGATGGCGTCGTACAGGTCGCGGATGTGGGCGTCGGGGTCGACGGCGGCCGCAGCGGCTGCCTCGTTGTTGGTGAGGAACTCGATGCCCTGCTCGGTGGTGAAGTGGTACTTCACCCACACGCGCTCGCCGCCGGAATTGATCCACATGTAGGTGTGGCTGGAGTGACCGTTCATGTGGCGCCAGTCGCGGGGGATACCGCGATCGCCGAGGAGCCATGTCACCTGGTGGGCCGACTCCGGCGAGAGGGTCCAGAAGTCCCATTGCATGTTGTTGTCCCGCAGGTGGTTGTCGGCGCGCCGCTTCTGTGAGTGGATGAAGTCCTGGAACTTCTGTGGATCGCGGATGAAGAAGACCGGCGTGTTGTTGCCGACCATGTCGTAGTTGCCCTCA
>JBEKVE010000126.1:0-8696 GCA_049514335.1 Acidimicrobiales bacterium | reverse complement strand
CGGGTGGAGGCCACCGCCGAAGAGGCGGCCGCCGCCGACGCCGTGGTGCTCGTCGTCGACCACGACCGCTTCGATCTCGACGCCATCGTGGCCGACGCGCCGTACGTGCTCGACACCTGCAACCGGGTGTCGGGGCCGAACGTCGAACGCCTCTGATCCGATCCGATCTGAGCTGTGCTGCTCCTCAGGACCGGGGGCGGCCCAGGCGTCGGGCCCGGGACGCCAGCCCATCGGCGCGCTGGGCGAGGCGCGAGCGGGTCGGCACGGCCCCGCCCCCCGGGACCTCGTCCACCGTCACCGTGCCTTCGCACCGCTCGGCCACGAAGCGACACAGCTCGGGCATGGCCTCGGCCGTGACCACCGGCCAGGAGTGCAGCAGCACGATGGCGTGGGTGGCGCCGGTGCGCTCGTGCTCGGCCAGGGCGCGCTCCATGGCGGGCACCATGGCGGCGGGGTCGTCCATGGCGTAGTCGCGCACGTCCACGTCCCACCCCGCGTGGCGGTAGCCGAGGGAGCGCAGCGTCCGCTCGATGGTGCGGTCGTCGGCTCCGGCGCCGTAGGGGAGCCGGTACCAGGGCCGGGGGTCGACGCCCACCACATCGACGATGACGTCGTGGGCCCGCACCACGTCCTGGCGCACCCCTCGGGCACGCAGCAGGCGCGTGTCGGCGTGGAAGTAGGAATGGCTCCCCACGAGGTGGCCGGCGGCCCCGATGGCGGCGGCCACGACGGGGTTGGCCTCGGCCCAGCGACCCTGCACGAAGAACGTGGCCCGTATCCCCGACGCGTCCAGCGCCCCCAGGATCGAGGCCACGTCGCCGGGGTGCCCGTGGTCGCGCTGGTCGGGATCCTCGACGTCAAAGGTGAGAGCGACGAACATGAGCGGTCCCGGTTAGAGCGCCCTGCCGATCCGATGCGGCGCGCATCGACGACGTTAACAGCACCCCGGCGGTTAGTGGTCGCTCAGGCGGCCCGCCTCCGGGCGCGCACGACGCGGGCCTTGCCGTCCATCTTGGCTTCGTACATGGCGCGGTCCGAGTTCCGGATGAGCTCGTCGGCGGACACCACGTTGCCGGCGCCGCACGTGGCCACGCCCACGCTGGCCGACAGCACCCGGTCACCGAACGGGGTGTCAAAGGGGCGCCGGAGGTCCTCGACGATGCGGTTGCCGATCTCAACGGCCTGCGCCTCGTCACCGATGTCCTCGCACACCACCACGAACTCGTCGCCACCGAAGCGTCCCACGGTGTCGGTGGGGCGCACACTGGTGGACAGGCGGCTCACGAACGCGGCCAGGATGTCGTCGCCCACCTCGTGGCCGAGCTCGTCGTTCACGAGCTTGAAGTCGTCGATGTCGATGAACAGCACGGCCGCCATGCCGCCCGACCGCCGGGCCCGGCTCATGGCGTGGACCAACCGGTCGCTCACGAGGACCCGGTTGGCGGCACCGGTGAGCGGGTCGTGCACAGCGGTGTGCGACAACTTGGCCGACAGCTGGCGTTCCGCCTCGTAGAGACGGGCGTTGGCCACGGCGATGGCGGCGTGCTCGGCGAACAGCGACACCGCCCGCACGTCGTACTCGGTGTAGGGGCGCTCGGGTGCCCCGTCGAGGATGAGCACGCCCAGGAGCTCGTTCTTGTGGACGAGCGGCACGCACACGGCGCTGTCTCGTGACAGCTGGCCGCCCTCGGACACCGTGCCCTGCACCAGCAGCGGCTCGCGGTCGCGCGCCACGCGTCCGGCGATGCTGCGGACGAACTCGATCGAGTCCGTGCCGTCGATCTGGCCGGCCCGGCACACCTCGGCCAGCCCACCCTCGGTGTTCAACAGGAGGATCGACCCGCTCGTCGCCCGCAGCAGCTCGAAGGCGCTCGACAGGATGAGACCGAGCACGTCGTCGATGACCAGGATCGAGTTCATGGCCTTGCCCGCCTCGTAGAGCATGGCGAGCTCCTTGAGGCGGTTCGACAGGGCGGCGCTCAGGACCCGCTCGTCCACCAGGAGGCGCGACAGCCGCCGCAGATGGCGCTCTTTCTCCATGACGTAGACACCCAGGGCGACGACGAGCACGACCGTGCCCACCCGGAAGCCGAAACGGTTGGCGAACCCGATGTGGTGGTCGGTGGTACCCGACGTGAGCAACCCCACCGCCGCCGCCAGGCACACGAGACCGGCGAACGCCACCGTCCACAGCTGGGACCGGCGCCGGTCGACCGCCTCGAGCGTGGGCGAGGAGAAATCCCGGATGCCCACGATGCGGGCCTCGCGCTCGAGGAGCCTGGTCGCACGGACGGCGCCTCGGGGCGAAACCGGGGTGGTGCTGGTCACGTGGGTGATGTCGACCACCCGCAGTGACGCCCGTAGGGCCGAAAGTCCTAGTCCACCCCGAGGCTGCCCTTGGCCGCCGTCTCGAACAACCGGAAGGGGAGCAGCCGCTTGGCCAGGATGCCCACCCGCTCCCCCGCCTTGCCCACCGACACCCGCCGGGGCGGGCGGCGGGTGTCGAGGACGCGGCGCACCGAACGGGCCACCGCCTCGGGCGCCACGCCGTTCGCCTCGTCGCGCGCCATGACCCCGACGGCCTTGTCGAGCGCCCCCCGGTAGGCGTCGTGGGCCGCGGCGCCGGCCGCCATCTTGCGGTTGGCGGTGAAGTCGGTGCGGATGTTCCCCGGCTCGACCAGGGTCACGGCCACGCCGAAGGGGGCCACCTCGTAGGCGAGGGCCTCGGCCAGTCCCTCGAGGGCGAACTTGCTGGCGCTGTAGAAGCCCTGGAAGGGGATGGCCACCACGCCCCCGATGGAGCTGATGAGCACCACCCGGCCCCCGCCCTCGGCGCGCATGGCCGGCAGCACCGCCTGGACCAGCCGGATCGCGCCCCAGAAGTTGGTCTCCACCTGGGCCTTGGCCTCGTCGATGGTGGTGTGCTCCACGGCGCCGGCGAGGCCCCAGCCGGCCGAGGCCACCACGGCGTCGATGCGACCGTGGTCGGCGAGGACGCGGGCCACGCCGGCGCGCACCGACTGATCGGCGTCGACGTCCATGACGAGCCCCGTCCAGCCCCCCGACGACGTACCCCGTCGGCTGGCGCCGATCACCGTCCAGCCGTGCCGGTGCAGCAGCTCGGCGCAGGCGGCGCCGATCCCGGCCGATGCCCCGGTGACGAGCACCACCCCGGCGGAGGTCGGGGGCTCGGGGGACGTGGATCTGGGCTGGGTCGGCGGCGGGCTCAACGGGGCCGGGCGTCGCCCCGGGGCGAGCGGGCGAACTTCCACCGCGCCGGGCGGGTGGGGCTGCCGCTCACCATCTCCCGGAACGCCTTCAGGTCGGCCACGCGCTGGCGCGCCGCGTCGGAGAGCTCTGTCTCCCCCGCCTCGGAGGAGATGTTGAAGGCGTCGATGCACCGGCTGATGGCACCGTCGATGGCGGCGAGCAGCTTCTGGTGCGCGGTTTCGTCGAGCACGGCACTTCCCTGGCGGTCCGGGCGTGGCGAGAATGCTTGTGTCCCATCCGCCTGTCTGTGGTCCGACACGATTGTGCACCACCACCGGCGCGCGACACCATCATTCCCCGCGTCCGCACGCGTTTTGTGGCTGCCGACGACGATCCGAGGAGGACGCCATGCCCGAGGACGAGGAACCCGTGTCCGTCACCGACGACACCCGGCGTCACCGCTACGAGGCGCACGTGGGGGACGATCTGGCCGGCTTCATCACCTACCGCAGCGGTCCGGGCGTGATCGTCCTCGTCCACACCGAGGTGGACCCGGCCTTCGAGGGACACGGCGTCGGGGGGCGCCTGGCCGCCTTCGCCCTCGACGACATCGCCGCCCGGGGCCTGCAGGTCGACCCGATGTGCCCCTTCGTGGCCGCCTACATCGAGCGCCACCCCCACTACGCAGGGCTGGTGGCACCCCGCTGACAGCGCCGGGACCCCCTCGGAGCCCCCGGCCGGCCGGAGGTCCCGGGGCACCCTGCAGGCGCCAGCGGTGCGGGGCGCACCCCGCTCAGGTGCTCCACCGGGGGTGCCGATACCTTCGGGATGAGGATCGGTCGCCGACACGGTCAGCCCGCGGATCTCGACGGCGCCCGGCCTGGTTGGCTGCCCCTCGGGTACATCCTGGCCCTGGGAGAGGCCGTGCTCCTGGTCCTCATCGTCGCCCACGGCGGCCCCACGTTCGGCGCCCCTCCCCCCGCCCCGTCACTGGTGGCCTCGGGGGGCCAGGTGGCGCGGACCCTGCCCCGGCCGCACGTTCCCACCACGACCACGACCGCCCCCACCCCGACGACGGTGCCGTCCACCCCGGTGGTGACCGTCCCCCCCGTGCCGACGACCACGCCGCCGACCCCGCCGACCCCGGCCGTGGCCGCCACCCGGGGGATCCTCCCGCCCGCCGTGCCGGCCGACAACATCGCCCCCGATCCCAACTTCCTGCAGAGCTGCTCGGGGTCGGCCTACGACGACTCGTCGAGCTGCACCGGGGCCACGCTCCAGGCCATCGCCAACGCCCGGGCCGGGGAGGGTCTGGCCCCCATGACCCTCCCCACCAACTGGGCCCAGCTCACGCCGGCCGAGCAGCTGTTCGTGGCCACCAACCTCGAGCGCACGGCCCGGGGCCTCCCCGCCCTGACGGCCATGGCGAGCGCTCTCGACCAGGCGGCGGACCAAGGGGCGACGCAGAACGACGATCCCGCCCCGCCTGCCGGCTTCCCATTCACCGAGTGGGGGTCGAACTGGGCGGGCGCGGTGGGCAACCCTCTCGAGGCGATCTATCTGTGGATGTACGACGACGGGGTGGGGTCTGCCAACGTGGACTGCACCGCCTCGAACCGGTCGGGATGCTGGGGCCACCGCAAGAACATCCTTCTGGGCCTGGCGTGCCACGAGTGCCTGATGGGAACGGCGTGGGCGCCGGGGGGATACAGCGGAGACCCGAGCCTGACCGAGCTATTGGTCGACACCTCGGGCTCCGTGACCCTGGCCTTCACCTGGCAGCAGGAGACCGCGTACCTCCCCTGAGCGCGACGTCCACTGCGCACGGTGTCGGCGGGGCTGATTCCACTGCACGCCGCTGACGCTGCCGCGCGATGCGCACGTCGTGGTGCGCGCCATGACCACCCTGCGCGCTCACGCGACCTCCCCATCCGCAATTCCTCGCCGCATGCACGGCGAGGAATCCGACGGCGCGCCATGCAGGCCTCTGACCTGGAGATCTGCACGCAGCGCAGTTGAGCGAATGTTGACGGTCCATAGGGAGGCGGGTGTGACTGGTCCGTCAGGATCCTCTCCGTGGACCGTTGTGCGGCTCGCGCCGAGGCTCGTCTCATGCCCCGAATCGTGCTGCATCGCCGCCCGGATCACTCCGGGGGGCGGACCGATCGCTCAGGTACTGTTCGGCGCGACGTCGGTGGGCCGGGCGCTGTCTCGGGGGGACGAGGGGACGCAATGCCCGTCGGCGTCTCCGTCTGATTCGGCACCTCCGATGGGAGTGGGAATGAAGCTGCGCAAGGACCCCAACGGCGGAAAGGACGCACCGCCGCCGGTATCGGCCACCACCACCGGGGCCGAGCCTCCCGTCCGCGCCGGCACCACCACCGGCGGTGGCTCGCGCGGGCACCTGGGAGAGCTGCTGGTGGGCGCCCAACTCATCACGCACGACCAGCTGGCCGAGGCCCTCATCCAACAGCAGGCGGCGGGGGGCAAGCGCATCGGCACCACCCTGGTGGAGCTGGGCGCCATCACCGAGCGCGACCTGGCCCAAGCGCTGTCCACCCAGCTGCTCGTGCCCCTGGTCGACCTGTCCCAGCAGACGCCTTCGCCCGAAGCGGTCGAGACCCTGTCCGAGAGCGTGGCCCGCGCCCACCTGGCCGTGCCGGTCACGGTGGACAGCGGCGGCGTCACCATCGCCGTGTCCGACCCCAACCCCGAGCTGGCCAAGATCCTGGCCAACGCCTGTGGCCGGGTCGTGCGCCTCGTCATCGCCCCGCGCTCGGACGTCCAGCGGGCCATCGACACCTCGTACCGTGCCCTCGGCAACATCAAGGAGCACGTCCGGGCGTTCGAGGAGACAGCCGACACCACCCGCCGGCCGGTCGACGCGGCGGTGCAGACCGTCACCGCCGGCGACGCCCCGGTGGTCCAGGTCGTGAACCTCCTCATCACCCAGGCCATGCGGGACCGGGCCTCGGACATCCACATCGAGCCCCAGGACGAGAAGGTCCGGGTCCGCTACCGCATCGACGGCGCGCTGCACGACGCCGTCGAGCTGCCCATGGCCATGGCCCCGGCGCTCGTGAGCCGGCTCAAGATCATGGCGGACATGAACATCGTCGAGCGCCGCCGTCCCCAGGACGGGCAGATCACCATGGCGGTTGACGGACGCGACATCGACATCCGGGTCTCCACCGTGGCCACCATCTGGGGCGAGAGCTGCGTGCTCCGCGTGCTCGACAAGAGCCGGTCCGTCTTCCGCATGGCCGACCTGGGCACGCCCCACGACACCCACGAGACGCTGACCCGGCTCATCCGCTCCCCCTTCGGCATGGTGCTGTGCGCCGGGCCGACGGGCAGCGGCAAGACCACCACGTTGTACGCCGGGCTGACCGAGATCGACGACCCGAGCCGCAACATCATGACCATCGAGGACCCGGTCGAGTACGTCTTCCCCACCATCAACCAGATCCAGACCAACGAGCAGGCCGGCATCACCTTCGCCAACGGGCTCCGGTCGATCCTGCGCCAGGACCCCGACGTCATCCTGGTGGGCGAGATCCGCGATGTGGAGACGGCCCGCATCGCCGTGCAGTCGGCGCTCACCGGCCACCTCGTCCTGTCCTCGCTGCACGCCACGGACTCGGCCGCCGCCTTGCACCGCTTCCTCGACATGGGGATCGAGTCGTTCCTGGTGGCATCGTCGGTGCTGGCCGTGGTGAGCCAGCGCCTCGTGCGGCGCATCTGCCAGACGTGCAAGGCGCCGTACGAGCCCAAGGACGAGGAGCTCGCCTTCTACCACGAGAGCGGGGGCCTGCCCAAGACTCAGTTCTTCCAGGGCGAGGGGTGCAACTTCTGCGCCGACACCGGCTATCGCGACCGCATCGGGGTGTTCGAGCTGATGCGCATCACGCCCGAGATCAAGCGACTGATCGTGGGCTGGGCCACCCAGGAGGAGCTCCAGCGCATGGCCATGTCCCAGGGCATGCGATCGCTGCGTGACGAGGCCATCCAGCTCGTGAACGACGACGTGACGACCATCTCCGAAGTCGTCCGATCGATCTACGCGGCCTGAGGCGACGACCATGGCCAAATTCCGATTCAGCGCCATCAGCCCCGACGGCTCGACCATCACCGGCATCGAGGAGGCCGTCACCGCCAGCATGGCCCGCCGGGCACTGGCCGAGCGCGACCTGGCGCCCATCCAGATCACCGAGAAGAAGAGCCTCCTGCAGTTCGAGATCACCCGTGAGAAGGTGCCGCGCAGAGAGCTCATGCACTTCTCCCGGCAGCTGGCCGTGTTCATGAAGGCCGGCATCCCGGTGCTCGAGGCGCTCGAGGTTCTCTCCGACGAGGTGGGCAGCGTCCAGTTCAAGCGGATCCTGGCCGAGATGGCTGACGACCTGCGCTCCGGTGAGACCTTCGCCAGCGCGGCGGACGCCCATCCCGAGGCGTTCCCCCCCTACTACCTGGGGATCCTGCGCTCGGCCGAGCTGACCGGCAACCTCGACACGGTGCTCGAGCAGCTGGCCGAGTACATCGACCGCGACACCGAGGCCCGGCGCAAGATCACCTCCGCCCTCATCTACCCGGGCATCGTGCTCGTGCTGTCCATCGTGGCCGTCGTGGTCATCACCGGCTTCGTGCTGCCGCGCTTCAAGACCTTCTTCTCGTCGCTGCACGCCAAGCTGCCCCTCCCCACCCGGGCCCTCATCTCCATCGCCAACTTCTGCGTGAAGGACTGGTTCGTCTTCGCCGGCGTGGCCGCCATCATCGTCGTCCTGGCCATCCTGGGTTCGTCCACACGGCGGGGTCGCGCCACGCGCGACGTGCTCATCCTGCGTGTTCCCGTGCTGGGGGACCTGATCCGCACCGCCATCCTGGAGCGGTTCTGCCGCATCCTGTGCTCCATGGTGGGTGCCGGCGTCCCGTTGCCCGAGGCGCTCCAGGTCACGGGGAACGCCACCACCAACGCGGTGTTCCAACGGGGTCTCAACACCGCTCGGGAGGAGATGCTGCGGGGCGAAGGCCTGGCCGGTCCCCTGGCCCACACCGACCTCTTCCCCACCGCGGCCCGACGCATGTTCCTGGTGGGCGAGAGCACCGGCACCCTCGACAAGCAGCTCGACACCGCCGCGCACTACTTCGACCGGGAGCTCGACTACAAGCTGAAGCACTTCACCAGCCTGTTCGAGCCGGCCGTCATCCTGTTCGTGGGCGTGATCGTGGGCTTCGTGGCCATCGCGCTCGTGTCCGCCATGTACGGCATCTACCGCCAGGTGCACATCACATGAGCGGCCCGATCACCCAAGCCGAACCGTCCAAGCACCCCCTGGGAGGTTGACGCGATTCGAAACGATTGCGGAACGGGGCGTCATGCCGACATCGACAGGGTGACCAACCGGCGATCGAGCCGGGGAGCCACCCGTACCGACACAACACAGCCATCTCAACGAAGGGACCCAACACAATGAACGAACACTCGTCAC
>JBEKVE010000125.1:0-19343 GCA_049514335.1 Acidimicrobiales bacterium | reverse complement strand
GCCTCGGCCGGATCGATCGAGAGCCGCTGGGCCAGCCCGTAGGCCTCCATGCCGTAGGCCAGGCCGTAGGACACCATCTTGGCCCGGTTCCGCTGCGGCGCCGTGACGTCCTCGGGGGCGACGCCGAACACCCGGGCGGCGGTGGTGCGGTGGATGTCCTCGCCGTGGGCGAAGGCGGCGACGAGGCCCGGATCCTGCGACAGGTGGGCGATGACGCGCAGCTCGATCTGGTCGTAGTCGGCCACGAGGAGGCGACAGCCCTCGGCCGGGATGAAGGCGCGCCGCAGGCGCCGGCCCTCCTCGGTGCGCACGGGAATGTTGTGCAGGTTGGGCCGGTCCGACGACAGCCGCCCGGTGCGGGCCACGGTCTGGTGGAACGTGGCATGGATGCGCCCGTCGTCGGCCACCTCGGCCAGCAGGCTCTCGCCGTAGGTCGAGCGCAGCTTCTCCACCTCGCGGTAGCGAAGCAGGGTGTCCACCACGGGGTGCTGTCCCCGCAGCTTCTCGAGGGTGGCGGCGTCGGTGGAGAACCCGGTCTTGGTCTTGCGTCCCGGGGTGAGCCCGAGCCGGTCGTAGAGCACCGACCGCAGTTGCGGTGTCGAGTTGACGTTGAATGTCTCCCCCGCCAACTCGTGGATCTCGGTCTCGAGCCGGGCGCACTCGGCGTGCAGCTCGTCGGCGATGCGGCGCAGCTCGCCGGCGTCCACGCGGATGCCCGCCACCTCCATGCGGGCGAGCACGCGCACGAGGGGCCGCTCCACCTCGTCGTGCAGACGGGTCAGCCCGACGCGCTCGAGCGCCTGGCGCATGGGCGACCACAGCAGGCCGAGCACAGCGGCGCGCCGGGCCGCGGCGGTGGACAGCTCCTCCTCCTGGGGCGCACCGTCCAACGCCAGCTGCCCCGCCGCCCCGGCCTCGGCTCCGGCGTCGAGGGCCACACCGAGTTGGACCTCGGCCACGTCCTCGAGCGTGTAGCGGCCCGAGGACGGGTCGAGCAGATAGGCGGCGACGGCGCTGTCCATGGCGAGGCCGGTGATGTCGATGCCCTCGGGCAGCACCGAGCGCATGAGCTCCTTGCAGCCGTGCGCCACCACCGCCGTCCCGGCCGGACCGACCAGGACGCCGAGCGCACGACGCACCCGCTCGTCGCCGAGCACGGCGCCGTCGAGCCACAGTGGTCGCGGCGACGTCGTCTCCTCGTTCTCCGCGTCGGCGTGTGCAACGACGGCGGCGGCCAGGCCCACGAGCGGAGAACGGCCGGCGAGCCCCGCCCACACGGGGGCCAGGGCCACGGGCCCGGCCCCCTCGGCCAGTGCCGCCACGGCGGCGGCGGCCTCGGCCGGCCCGGCAGGCACCTCGGCCACGACGGACCCCAGGTCGAAGCCCGGCGGTGCGGGCGACCCCGCCGACCGGGGCAGGGCCTCCTCGGCGTCGCCCCCCATGAGCGGGGCCAGGCGCTGCCACAGCGAGCGCAGCTCGAGCTCCCCGAACACCTCCTTCACCTCGGCCGGGTCTCCCCGGCCCAGCACCAGGTCGTCGAGGTCGAGGTCGAGCGGCACGTCGCGTACGAGGGGGATGACCTCGGCGTTGCGCCGCGCCTGGTCCTCGTACTCGGCCAGGTTCTGGCGGAGCTTCGGGGTCTGCTCGTCGAGGTGGGCGAAGATGCCGTCGAGGCTGCCGTACGCCGTCACCAGCTTGGCCGCGGTCTTCTCCCCCACCCCCGGTACGCCGGGAAGGTTGTCGGAGGGATCGCCGCGCAGCGCGGCGAGGACGGGATACGACGAGGGCGGGACCCCGCAGCGCTCGGCGATGCCGGCCTCGTCGTAGACGACGGTGTCGGAGATCCCGCGCCGCGTGTACATGACGGTGATGTGGGGGTCCTCGACCAGCTGGAAGGTGTCGCGGTCGCCGGACACCACCACCACGTCGCGCCCCGCGTCGCGCGCCCGGGTGGCCAGGGTGGCGAGGATGTCGTCGGCCTCGAAGCCCGCCTTCTCCACCATGACGACGCCCATGGCCTGCAGCACCCGGCGCACCAGGGCGAACTGGGGCACGAGCAGATCGGGGGTCTCGGGACGGTTCCCCTTGTACTCCTCGACGATCTCGTCGCGGAAGGTGGGCTCGGGGCGGTCGAAGGCCACCGCCATCCCGCCGGGCTCGTTGTCGCGCAGCAACATGACCAACATGGAGGTGAAGCCGTGCACGGCGTTGGTGACCTCGCCCGCCTTGGTGGCCAGGTCGATGGGCAGCGCGAAGAAGGCCCGGAAGACCAGGGAATTCCCGTCGAGCAGGTACAGCGCGCCGCGGTCACCCATGGCCCGATCCTATGTGGCCGCTCGACGCCGGGTCCCGGGCCGCGGCGTCGGCGCGCCGCGCCACTCCCCGACGCAGGTCAGGGCGTGAGGGTCCCGTCGACGACCTGCGCCGCCACCTCTTTCATGACCACCCGCCGGTCCATGGCGGTGCGGCGGATGAAGGAGAAGGCCTCGGCCTCACCCATGTCGTGTCGGTCCATGAGCACGCCCTTGGCCCGGTCGATCATCTGCCTGGTCTGGAGCTTGTCCTCGAGCGTCGCCACCTCGGCCGACAGACGGGCGTGCTCGTCCTCGATGGCCCGGTACTCCTCGAAACGCGCCAGGGCCACCTCGATGGCCGGGACCAGCTCGCCGCGCTGGAAGGGCTTCACCAGGTAGGCGGCGACCCCGGCGTCGCGGGCCTCCTCGATGAGGTTGCGCTGGCTGAAGGCGGTGAGGATGAGGACGGCCACCCGGTGGTCGGCGGAGATGCGCCGGGCCGCCTCGATCCCGTCGATGCCGGGCATCTTCACGTCCAGGATGGCGAGGTCGGGCTCGTGGGTGGCGACGAGCTCCACGGCCTCGTCGCCGCGACCGGTCTCCCCCACCACCTCGTACCCCTCGGCCTCGAGGATCTCCTTGAGGTCGAGGCGGATGATGGCCTCGTCCTCGGCGATGACGACGCGCTTGGTCATGCGGGCCTTCCCTCTCCTCGACCGGATCCGGTCATCGGGGCTCCGCGGCCAGCTGGCCGAGCAGCTCGTCCTGCCGACGCTCCAGCTCCCCGATGACCGTCACCATGGCGGCACGCTCCCGGTTGGCGGCGTCGGCGGTGCGTTGGGCGTCTGTGTACTCGTGCCCGGCGAGCGGCGTCTCCGACACGAGCGAGCGGATCCGGGCATCGTCGGCGGCGTCGTTCAGCACCGAGAGCTGCTCGTCGAGCACCGCCAGCTCCTGGCGGACCCGGACCAGGCGCCCATGGACGTCCCGCAGCGACCGTTCGATGTGGGACTGGCGCATGCAGGCGAATTGTACGCACATCGTGCACGGCGACCTTCCCGCCCACCGCCGAACACCCGTTCGTGGCCCGCCGGTTGCAGCCAGATCGGCCGTGGGCCGCGGTCGTGGCCGGCACGCCGGACGTGCCCGAGGCGGGATTCGAACCCGCACGTCCTTTCGGACAATGGCTTTTGAGGCCATCAGGTCTGCCGATTCCCTCACTCGGGCGCGCGTCGAATGGTAGTGGGGACCCGCCGCCGGGGCGCGGCGATGACCTGCCGGTAACGTGACCCGGGCCTCCCGGACGTGCCACCCTGGGGTCTCCCCCACGGCGCGACGACAAGAGGAGTGGCGGTGCTGGCGTTCACCTTCCCGGGTCAGGGTTCGCAACGACCCGGCATGGGCAGGCCCTGGCTCGAGCACCCCTCGTGGGAGGTGGTCGAGGAAGCGTCGGGGGTGGGAGGACGCGACGTCGCCCGGCTGCTGCTCGAGGCGGAGCAGGACGAGCTCACGCTCACCGCCAACGCCCAGCTCGCCACGTACGTGCTCAGCCTGGTGGTGCTGGACGCCATCGAGCGCGTGGGCATCGAGCCCCGACTGTGCGCCGGGCACAGCCTGGGCGAGTACTCCGCGCTGACCGCCAGCGGCGCGCTCGGCTTCGAAGAGGGCGTGCGCCTGGTGGTGGAACGGGGCGAGGCCATGCACCACGCGGCGGAGGAACGCCCCGGGACCATGGCGGCGATCATGGGGGGTGACGACGACACCGCCGAGGCGGCGTGCCAGCGCGCCGAGGACGAGGTGTGGGTGGCCAATTACAACGCGCCCGGACAGGTCGTCATCGCCGGCACGGCCGAGGCGGTCGCCGCCGCCGGGGTCATCGCCAAGGAGCTCGGCGCCCGCAAGGTGGTGCCCTTCCCCGTGGCCGGCGCCTTCCACACCGCGCTCATGACCCCGGCCCGCGCCCGGCTGCGCAAGGCCCTGTCCGACACCCGCTTCGCTCCCCCCGAGGTTCCCGTGGTGGCGAACGTCGACGCCCGGGCCCACACCGGTGCCGACGAGTGGCCCCAGCTGCTGTCGGCGCAGCTGTGCAGTCCGGTGCGCTGGCGCCAAAGCCTCGAGACCCTGGCCGCCATGGGGGCGACCCGCTTCGTCGAGGTGGGCCCGGGGGGCGTGCTCTCCGGCCTGGCGCGCCGCACCGTGCCCGATGCCACCGCCATCGCCGTCGGCACGCCCGACGACCTCGACCGTCCGAGCGCGTGGTGATCTCCCCCGCCGCCGGCGTGTTCGAACCGGCGACGCACCTGGCCGCCCCCGGCCCGGCCGGACTGGGCGAGGCGGGCCCCCCCGGCCCCGGCCACGACGGCGCCACCGTGGTGGTCGGGGACTTGCTCGGCACGGTGGGCAGCGCCGAGGTCCGCACCCCCTTCGCCGGAACCGTGGTCGGGTTCCTGGCCCACCCCGGTGAGCGGGTGGCGGCCGGCGAGCCCATCGCCTGGGTGCGCGTGGCGGCGGAGGGCCCGTGACGCCATCGGGGGCCGTCATCACGGGGTGGGGGTCGGCCCTCCCCGACACCGTGGTGACCAACGCCGATCTCGAGGCGCGCCTCGACACGTCCGACCAGTGGATCGTGGAGCGTTCCGGCATCCGCGAGCGGCGCGTGGGGGGGACCGTGTCGGGGCTCGCCACGCAGGCGGGGCACAAGGCACTCGAGCGGGCCGGGGTGTCGGGTTCGGACATCGACCTTCTCGTCCTGGCCACGTGCACGCCCGACCTGATCGTCCCGGCCACGTCGGCCGCCGTCCACCACGCCCTCGCGCGGCGCGTCCTGCTCGTGGGGGCCGACTGCCTGTCGCTCATCACCGACCCCGACGACCGGGGGACCGCCGTCCTCTTCGCCGACGGCGCCGCTGCCGTGGTGCTCGAGGCGAGCGACGCCGACGGCGACGGCCTGTTGTCGGTGGACATGGGCGTGGACGGCAGCGCCCACGACCTGCTCACGTGCCCGCACGGCGGGACGATGCACATGGAGGGCAAGGAGGTGTTCCGCCGCGCCGTGCGCATCACCGTGGAGTCGGCCTCGTCCGCCTTGGAGCGGGCCAAACTCGTCCCCGACGACGTGGCGCTCTTCGTCCCCCACCAGGCCAACCTGCGCATCATCGAGGCCGCCGCCTCCCGCCTGGGCCTGCCCATGGAGCGCGTGGCCGTCGTGCTCGAGCGCACCGGGAACACCTCGAGCGCGTCGGTCCCCCTGGCGCTGGCGGCAGCGGCCGACGCCGGGCGCCTCGCCCCGGGGGACCACGTCCTTCTGTCGGGCTTCGGCGCCGGTATGACGTGGGCGAGCGCGGTGCTGCGGTGGGGGGTCGACACATGAACGACGGCGACACGGCGGGTGGACGCGTGGTCCTCGTGACCGGCGGGTCGCGGGGCATCGGCCTGGCCTGTGCCCGGCGCTTCCAGGCCATGGGCGACAAGGTGGCCGTGACGTACCGCACCGCCGCACCGGGGCAGCTGGGGGCGGAGGGGGGCCGGGGGTCGGACCTCCTGGCCGTGCCGCTCGACGTGCGGGTGCCGACGCAGGTCGACGAGGCCTTCACCGCGGTCGAGAAAGCCCTCGGCCCGGTGCAGGTCCTGGTGGCCAACGCCGGGGTCACCCGCGACACCCTCCTGCTGCGCATGAGCGAGGAGGCGTGGCAGGAGGTCATCGACACCGACCTGTCGGGCGTCTACCGCGTGGTGCGGCGCGGGCTCGGTCCCATGGTGCGGGCCCACGTCGGGCGGATCGTCCTCGTGTCGTCGGTGGTGGGCTTCCTCGGGTCGCCGGGCCAGGTCAACTACGGGGCGGCCAAGGCCGGTCTCATGGGCCTGGCCCGATCCCTGGCGCGCGAAGTGGGCAGCCGGGGCATCACCGTCAACGTGGTCGCACCCGGGGTGGTGGACACGGATATGATCGCCAACCTGGGACAACAGCGCGTGGAGCAACTCCAGGCGATGGTGCCGCTCGGACGCAGGGCGAGCCCCGCAGACGTGGCCGGCGCGGTGGCCTTTCTGGCTTCCGAAGACGCGTCGTACATCACCGGTGCGGTGCTGCCCGTCGACGGCGGTCTGGCCATGGGGCTGTGAGCAGGTCGGTGATCCCTCGAACCGCTCCGGGAGACCGGGGCCCGACAACAAGGAGGACGTGGTGAGCGACGACGCCACCTTCGACAAGTTCAAGGCGTGCGCGATCGACGTCCTGCAGGTCCCCGGGGACAAGGTCGTGCCCGAGGCCCGCTTCGGCGACGACCTCGACGCCGACAGTCTCGACCTGGTCGAGCTGGTCATGGCGCTCGAGGAGGCGTTCGACGTCACCGTGGAGGAGTCCGAGCTCGAAGGCATCGAGACCATCGGCCAGGCCTACGAGCTGATCTCGGCCAAGCTCTGATGTTGCTCGGCATCGGGCCCGACGGGCCCGTGCGGGGCCGGCGCGTCGCCATCACGGGCATGGGCGTGCTGGCGTGCTGCGGCATCGGGCTCGAGGACTTCTGGGAGGGCCTGCAACGGCCCGCGCCCGAGGGCGAGCGCCGTGTGCCGGGATTCGAGCCGGAGCGCTATTTCGGGCCCAAGGAGGTGCGCCGGGTCGACCGGTTCGCCCAGTTCTCGGTGGCGGCGGCGGACATGGCCCTCACCGACGCCGGTGACATCGGCGCCGACCCCGACCGCTCGGGGGTCGTCTTCGCCACCGGCGTGGGCGGTCTCGAGACCCTGCAGGACCAGATCGGCGTGTTCCTGGAGAAAGGGGCCCGCCGGGTGTCGCCCTTTCTCATCCCCATGATGATGGCCAACGCCGGTGCCGCCAACATCTCCATGCGGGCGGGCTGGCACGGACCGTGCGAGACCATCGCCACCGCCTGCGCGGCGGGCACCCACGCCGTGGCGGCGGCGGGGCGCCTCGTGGCCTCGGGGCGCTGCGACGTCGCCATCGGGGGCGGGGCGGAAGCAGCCATGGTGGGGGTCGGACTGGCCGCCTTCGCCAACATGACGGCGCTGTCGAGCACCGGCATGTCGCGACCATTCGACGCCCGCCGTGACGGATTCATCTGTGCCGAAGGAGCGGGCGCGCTCATCCTCGAAGACCTCGAGCACGCCCGCCGGCGCGGCGCGCGCGTCTACGCCGAGCTGCTCGGTGCCGCCTCGACCGCCGACGCCCACCACATCACCGCCCCCGCCCCCGGGGGCAACGGGGCGGCGGCGTGCATGGAGCTGGCCCTGGCCGACGCCGGGGTGGGCCCGGGCGACATCGGCCACATCAACGCCCACGGCACCTCGACCCCCCTGAACGACCTGGCCGAGGCGCAGGCCATCGACAAGGTGTTCGGGTCGCCCACGCCGCCGGTCACCTCGGTGAAGGGTGTGACCGGCCACGCCCTCGGTGGAGCCGGGGCCATCGAGGCCGTGGCCACGGCGCTCGCCATGGTCCACCGTCTCATCCCGCCCACGGCCGGGCACGAGCAGCGTGACCCCGAGATCCACCTGGACGTGGTGCACGGACAGGCCCGCCCGTGGGAGCCGGCCCCGTCGCTGTCGAACTCCTTCGGCTTCGGCGGCCACAACGGCTGCCTGGTCATCGGGCCCCCGCCGGACTGAGCACCCGCCGGACTGAGCACCCGCCGGACTGAGCACCCGCCGGACCGAGCACACTGTCGGGGGGGCCTCCCCCCACCCGGTACGGTCCTGACGTGAGCACGGACTCGGGCGGGACCACCCCGGAACCGGTGCCCGCCGACCTGGCGGTGGGGGCCTTCTCGTCCCGGCCACCGTGGCTGGTGGACCCCGATCGCCTGGCGTGGCGGACCGGCATCACCGAGCTGCGGGCCCGGACGGCGGCCGAGGCACCCCGCCTGACGCGCCGACGCCGCCTCCCCCCCGGCATGCGGGTGGTGCGCGTGGGGGCGCTGCTCGGGTGGGCGCTGGCCGGTTGGTACACCGGCGAGCGCCGCCGCGGGCGCCACGCCTCGCGGGCCGGATTGTCGCGGCGCCTGCGGCGCGCCTTCGAACGGCTGGGCCCCACCTACATCAAGCTGGGCCAGATCCTGTCCTCGGGAGAAGGGCTGTTCCCCGAGGAGCTCGTGGCCGAGTTCCGCCTGTGCCGCGACCAGGTGCCGGCCGAGTCCTTCGACGACGTGCGCGCCATCGTCGAGGCCGAGCTGCACGGCCCCCTCGAGCGCACCTTCAGCGAGTTCGCCCGCGAGCCCATCGCGGCGGCGTCGGTGGCCCAGGTCCACGCGGCGCGTCTGGTGACCGGCGAGTCGGTGGTGGTCAAGGTCCAGCGCCCCGACGTGGCTCGTCTGGTGCGGCGGGACCTGGCCGCCATGAGCTGGCTGGCGCCGTTGCTCGTGGGCCGGATCCCCGTCGCCGCCCTCGCCAACCCGCCCGCCCTCGTCGAGCTGTTCGCCGAGACGATCGTGGAGGAGCTCGACTTCCGCCTCGAGGCCGAGAACATGCTCGACGTGGCGCGCGTGCTCGCCGACACCGGCCAGAGCGCCATCGTGGTCCCCCGGCCCCACCCCACCCTGGTCACGCCGCGGGTCCTCGTCATGGAACGCCTCAACGGCTTCGCCTGGGGAGACGCGCCGGCCATGCGGGCGGCGGGCATCGACACCGAGGCCGTCCTGCACGCCGCGCTCGTCGCCTTCTTGGAGGGGGCCGTGCTCTACGGCGTGTTCCACGGGGACCTGCACGGCGGCAATCTCCTGGTCCAGCCGGACGGGCGCGTGGCGCTGCTCGACTTCGGGATCACCGGACGCTTCGACGAGCCCCGGCGCCTCGCCTTTCTCCGACTCGTGATGGCGGCCTCGGCCAACGACGTGCCGGGGCAGATCGCGGCCATGCGCGACCTCGGGGCGCTGCCCGCCGACGTCGACATCGCGGCGGTGATCCGCGACCTCGGGCTCGACCGTCCCCCCATCGATCCCACCACCTTGACCGCCGAGGAGCTCACGGGGGAGATACGCGACCTCACCAAGGGCCTGCTCGGCTACGGCGCCCGCATGCCCAAGGAGCTCATGCTGTACGTGAAGGACATGCTGTTCCTCGACGGGGCGCTCGCCGTCATGGCTCCCAACGTCGACGTGATCGGCGAGATCATCAAGATCGTGGTGTACTTCCAGGAGCGCCACGGCGAGCGCATCGCCCAGGAGATGGGCGTGCCGGTGGGCACCATCCCCCCACCCGACGTGGCCGGCATCCGCGCCTCGCTGGGCGTGACCGAAGAGGTCGACGCCATCACCTACCGGGAGCTCCAGGAGCGGCGCGAGCTCATCCGCCGGCGCCTCGAGCAGCACCAGCGAGGTCAGCGCCGTCGCATCCTGCGCCGGCGCCGTCGCTGACGTCCCCTACACCGGGGGCGTGCCCCCCGGCAGCCCGCCACTGGCGGTGTTGCCCGCCGAGGGCGTGTCGGAGCCGTTGGTGGTCCCCGAACCCTGTGGCGGCGCCGGTGCCTTTGGCTGCCACGTGCTCCCGTTGGCCTGCAGCACCGTGGTGTCGGTGACCTGGGTGGCCGTGGTCGTGCCGTTGGCCACCACGCCCGTGACCCGCACCGTGTCACCCTCCTTGACGCTGCCGATGCCCGACTCGCCACCGTCCACGCTGGTCGACGAGTCGACGGTGAACGTGCCGGTGGTGCCATCGGCGCTCTTCACCGCCAGGGACCACGTGCTGCCGGCGGTGTCGGTGACGCTCGCCACCGTGCCGCTGCGCTCGGCGATGGTCTCGTAGCCGTTGGGCCCCTTGATGGTGAACTGGCCGTAGATCGACCCCGCGCCCCCCATCGCCCCGAAGCCTCCGGGCCCGAAGCCTCCCGGCCCGAAGCCACCCGGCCCGGCCAGCCGCCGCCCCGGCCCCTTCGCCGGGGTGGTGGTGGTGCTCGACGAGGCGGGCGAGCCGGCGTCGGCGGTGGCGGACACCGGGGGGCTCGCCCCCGATCCCGGTCCGGCGCCGGCGGTGGCGGCGAAGGCGGCGCCACCCACGGCCACCATGGCGGCGGCGGCGACCCCGATGGTCACGTTCCGCCGGCGGTGGCGGCGCGGGGCAGGCCCTGTCGGACCCCCGCCGGGAGCGGCCGGTCCGTAGGCCCACGGCACCCAGGGTCCGGGCGCCCCGGTCCCCCAGGCGGCCGGCGGTGGCCCGGGGGGCACGGGTCCCTCCGGCGTCGGTGCGTCCGGCGTGTGTGGCGTGTCGTCCATGGCGTTGCCTCCCCGGTGGGCCCGTCCACGCGGCGGCACGGACCCGCAGCGAACGGTACGCGGCCTCCCTGTGCCGAACCTGTGCCGGGACCCAATATTCGGCCCCGCCGGCGGGTGTGGACACGCCGATGCCGATGCACACCGGACGGTCCGTCACGCGCTTCACCATGGTGGCAACGTCACGCGCCGACGACGCCAGCTCGGCGCGCTCGCCCGTCACCCCCATGACACCCACGGCGTAGACGAACCCCCGCGAGCGCGCCGCCACCCGGCGGGCCCGCTCCTCGGGCGTGGACGGCGCCACGAGCAGCACGGTGGCCACCCCGGCGGCGTCCGCCTCGTCGCACCACTCGCCCGACTCCTCGAGCGGGAGGTCGGGGATGATGGCACCGCTCACGCCGGCATCGGCCAGGGATCGGGCGAAGCGGTGCAGCCCCGCCCGGAACACGATGTTGTAGTAGGTCATGACGCACAGCGGCACCGACACCTCGGCCCGGGCCAGCGTGTCGATCACCGACGTGGGCGTGGTGCCGCGCTGCAGCGCCCGCAGCGACGCCTCCTGGATGACCGGCCCGTCGATCATGGGATCGGAGAAGGGGATGCCGATCTCCACCGCGTCGGCGCCGGCGTCGGCCACGGCCATGACGGTCTCGATCCAGTCGGCGTCCATCCCGCCCGTGACGTAGGGGACGAGCAGCTTGCGCCCCTGGTGGCGTCGCTCCCGCAGGTGGGTCTCGAGCGCGCCGACCGGTGCCGTGCCGGGCTCGCGGTCGTCGGTGGCGAACGGATGGGGCGCGTCAGCCCCGGGGGCGCTCATCGGAGCATGTCGCGCACCTGCGCCACGTCCTTGTCGCCCCGGCCCGACAGCGTCACGAGCACGGTGGCGTCGAGCGGGACCGAGCGGCCGGCTTCGCGCACCACCCACGCCAGGGCGTGCGCCGACTCCAGCGCGGGGATGATCCCCTCGGTGCGGGCCAGGAGCCGGAAGGCGTCGAGCACCTCGTCGTCGGCGGCCTGGTCGTAGCGGACCCGGCCGATGGCCGACAGATGGGCGTGCTCCGGCCCGATACCGGGGTAGTCGAGCCCGGCCGAGATCGAGTGAGCCTCTGTGACCTGCCCCGCCTCGTCCTGGAGCAGATAGGACTTCATGCCGTGGACCACACCGGGCACGCCGTGCCCGATGGCCGCGCCCCCCGCCGCCTCCACCCCGACGAGCTGCGCCCCGGTGTCGGCGAAGCCGGCGAAGGTGCCCGCAGCGTTGGACCCGCCGCCGATGCACGCCACCACCCAGTCCGGGTCCGATCCGTCGAGCAGCGACCGGCACTGCTGGCGCGCCTCGTCACCCACCACGCGCTGCAGCTCGCGCACCATCCACGGATAGGGGTGCGGCCCCATGACCGAACCCAGGCAGTAGTGGGTGTGCTCGACGTTGGCCACCCAGTCCCGCAGGGCTTCGTTGACGGCGTCCTTGAGCGTGCGGCTGCCGGCGTGGACGGGTCGCACCTCGGCGCCGAGCAACTCCATGCGGAAGACGTTCAGGGCCTGGCGCTCTGTGTCGAGCGCCCCCATGTACACCACGCACTCCATGCCGAAGAGCGCGGCGGCGGTGGCGGCGGCCACGCCGTGCTGGCCCGCACCGGTCTCGGCCACCAACCGCGCCTTTCCCATGCGGCGCGCCAGGAGCGCCTGGCCGATCACGTTGTTCAGCTTGTGCGAGCCGGTGTGGGCCAGGTCCTCGCGCTTCAGAAGGACCCGCACGCCGAGGCGCTCCGACAGCCGGGAGCACTCGGTCACCGGGGTGGGCCGCCCCCCGTAGTCGCGCAGGATGGCGGTGAGCTCGGCCCGGAAGGCGGGGTCGTCCCAGGCGGCGCGGAAGGCCTCCTCGAGCTCGAGGCACGCCGGCATGAGCGACTCGGGGACGAAGCGACCGCCGAACTCGCCGAAGCGCCCGTCGGCGGTGGGCTCGCCCATGATGCTCGGGCGGGGAGCGCTCACGCGTCCTCCTGCCAGTCGAAGGGTGCCTCGCCGTCGTCGTCGACCTCGTCCTCGAGGCCGTCTCCGTCCACCGCCTCGCCCGCGGCGCGTCGCGCCGCCGCCACGAACTCGCGCATCTTGCGGGGGTCCTTTTGCCCCGGCGTGGACTCGACCCCCGAGCTCACGTCGACGCCGAAGGGGTGCAGGTGGTTGATGGCGTCCCCCACGTTGCCGGCGTGGAGTCCGCCGGACACGATGAGGCGAGCGGGGTCCACCACGCCCTCGGCCAGGCGCCAGTCGAACACCTCGCCCGACCCCGGCGACTGGGCGTCGACGAGCACGACCTCCACGCCGTACTCGTCGATACGGGCGATGTTGGGGTGACCGGCCGGGAACGCCTTGATGGTGATCGGCACCCGCTCGGCCACGAAGCGCGTGTCGGCGGGGGACTCGTCGCCGTGGAGCTGCGCGGCGCGCAGGCCGATGCTGTTGACGATGTCGACGACGCGCCCCGGGGCCTCGTTGCGGAACACCCCCACGGTGAGGATCTCGGGCGGTACCCGCTCGATGATGCGCCGCACGGCCTGGGCTGCGACCTGACGGGGCGACGGCGCGAACACGAAGCCCACGGCGTCGGCGCCGAGACCCACAGCCAGCAGCGCGTCGGGCTCGGAGGTGATGCCGCAGATCTTCACCAGCACGGCGTCACCTCGCCGCCGTGCCGGCACCGCCGGCCGCGACGCCACGGCGTGACCCGATGCGGTGCCCGGTCAACCCCCGCACGGCGGCGACGCGGTCGGGGGCCCGTACGAGCGACTCCCCCACCAGCACCGCCTGGTAGCCGGCGTCGGCCAGGCGACGGGCGTCGTCGGGACCACTGATACCCGACTCGGCCACGCCGACGACCTCGGAGGGAATGTGGGCCGCCAGCGCCCTGGCACGACCGGCGTCCACCGAGAACGTGGTCAGGTCGCGCTGGTTCACGCCCACCAGGTCGGCTCCGGCGGCGAGGGCGCGCTCGAGCTCCGCCTCGTCGTGCACCTCGACCAGGGCGTCGAGCGACAATTCCTCGGCCAACGTCACCAGGTCCTGGAGCTGCGCGTCCTCGAGCGCCGCCACGATCAGCAACACCGCGTCGGCTCCCATGACACGGGCGTCGCACACATCGGCCTCGGCCACGGTGAAGTCCTTGCGCAGCACCGGGAGCGAGCAGGCGCCCCGTGCGGCGGCCAGGTCGGCGGCCGACCCGCCGAAGTACTCCTCGTCGGTGAGCACCGACAGGCACGCCGCCCCGCCCGCCTGATAGTCGCCGGCCATGGCGGCGGGGTCGAGGGCGGGGTCGAGGGGTCCCTTGCTGGGTGAGCGCCTCTTCACCTCGGCGATGACGGCCAGTTCGCCCCCCGCCGGGGAAGCCAGCGCGGACGCGAAGGGTCGGACGGGCCCCGAACCCTGCGCCTCGGCCACGAGAGCCCGCAGGTCGCGGTGGTCGTCGGCGGCACGGGCGCGGTGCGAGGCGAGAATGGCGCTGAGGTAGGTGTCGGGCGGCACCGGGCGTCAGCCTACCGGCCCACCGCCGGTGCGGATCTTTCCATCACCGTTCCCTCACCCCCGCATCACGGTTCGCTCTCGTCTTGGCGCGGTGATGAGCGGGTGTCCGGCGCGGTCATGAGGGGGGTCACAGCGGGCCCGGCATCCCCGTGCGCAGCGGGCAGCCGGTGGCAGGCTGGTGGCGATGGCAGGCGACGGGGACACCATCGTGGTCATCGAGGATGACCGCAACATCTCCGACCTGGTGGCGCTGTACCTGCGCCGCGAGGGCTACCGCGTGCTGCAGGCCGAGGACGCCGAGAGCGGCCTGGCCTACGTGGCGCGCGACCGGCCCCGGCTGGTGGTGGTGGACATCGGCCTCCCGGGAGGGCTCGACGGCTTCGACGTGTGCCGCCGCCTGCGGGCCGAGGGCGACCTCCCCGTGGTGGTGCTCACGGCACGCGACGACGAGCTGGACCGCGTGATCGGGTTCGAGCTCGGCGCCGACGACTACGTCACGAAGCCCTTCTCGCCGCGCGAGCTGGTGGCCCGGATACGCGCCATCCTGCGCCGCGCCGGGGCGGCGCAGGAGCCGCACCTCGAGCACGCCGTGCTCGAGGTGGGCGACATCGCCATCGACAGCGGCCGGCGCGAGGTCCGGCACGGACCGTCGGTCGTGGCGCTCACCACGCGCGAGTTCGACCTGCTGCACTACCTCGTCACCAACCGCGGTCTGGCCCTGTCACGCCGGCAGCTCCTGGACGGGGTGTGGGGCGAAGGCTGGTACGGCGACGAGCGCACCGTGGACGTCCATGTCCGGCAGCTGCGCAAGAAGCTGGGTGACGCCCTCCCCCTCACCACGGTGTGGGGCGTGGGCTACCGGCTGGGCTGAGACCGCCGTGCGCCGTCGCATCACCGCCGCCATCCTCGCCGTGGTCATCGGGACGCTCGTGCTCACCGTGGCGGGCAGCCTGCTGCTCGTGCGGCGGGCCGCTCTGTCCACCGCCGAGAGCGAGCTCGCCTCCGAGGGCCAGGCCATCGGCAGCCTCATGTCCAGCCACCCGATCTTCACCGAGATCGACGTGGTGGCGTCGTTGCAGAACGTCGGGGCCTTCGCCCGCCTGACGCTCGTGGGGATCGGGCCCGGGTCCACCACCGCCGCGCTCCCCCGGCCCCTCACCCCCGCCATCATCGACATCGCCGCCCTGCAGGAGGGGAGGACGGTGGCCGGCAACGTCGGCAACGTCGTGTTCGTGGCCCAGCCGCTCACCCTGACACTGCGCCAGCGCGCCACGCTGGCCGACGGGCTCCCCGTCACCGATCAGCCCGTCCTGGTGGTCACCCGCACCGTGTCGAGCCCGGTCAACGGCATGAGCTACTTCCTGCTCGTGGCGGGGGTGGTGCTCGTCGCCGGCATCGTGGTGGCCACGGTGCTGGCCCGGCGCATCAGCGCCCCGCTCGAACGCGCCGTGGCGGCCACGCGCCAGATCGCCGGGGGGAACCTGGCCGCCACCGTGCCGCTGCGTCGGCACGACGACCCGGAGCTGGCCGAGCTGGCGCGCGCCATCAACACACTGAGCGAGAACCTGACGCGTGCCCAGGGCCTCGAGCGCGAGTTCCTGCTGTCGGTGTCGCACGAGCTGCGCACACCGCTCACGTCGATCCGCGGCTACGCCGACGCCATCGCCGACGGTGCCACCGACGACGTGGCCGGGGCCGTGGGCATCATCGGGAGCGAGGCGCGGCGCCTGGAGCGATTGGTGCAGGACCTGCTGGACCTGGCGCGCCTCCAGGCCCGACGGTTCTCGCTCGACCCCCAACGCGTCGACGGTGCCGAGGTGATGGCGGCGGTGGCCGAGGGATTCCAGCCCGAAGCCGACGCGGCCGGTGTGCGGCTCGTGACCGACTCGAGCGCGGGCGAGCTGTGGGTCGACGCCGATCCCGACCGCCTGGGCCAGATCGTGGCCAACCTGGTCGGCAACGCCCTCAAGTTCGCCACGGCACGCGTGGAGGTGGGGGGTCAGCGCGCCGGCGGATGGAGCGCGTTGTGGGTGATCGACGACGGCCCGGGGATCAGCCCCGAAGAGCTGCCCCACATCTTCGAGCGCTACTACACGTCCGACCGCAGCCGGGCCCGCAAGTCGGGCACCGGTCTCGGGCTGGCCGTGGTGGCCGAGCTCGCCGCCGCCATGGGCGGCACCGTCAACGCCGAGTCGCCCGTGCACGAGGGGCGCGGGGCACGCATGGTGGTGTGGCTGCCGAGCGCCCCCACAGCGGGTGAGCGCCCTGCGCCGTCACCGGGACCGCCGACGTCGGCGCCTCCCCTGGGCCCCCCTGCCTAGGGGAGACGCCCCGACGTCAGGTCTGGTTGCGGTTGTCGGGCTCCAGGCCGTCGAACCACAGGCCCTGCGAGCCACCGGCCCGTGGGTAGGAGGTCCGCATGTGCGGTGCCTCGGGCATCGCCGTCGGGGCGGGCCGCACCACAGGGGTGTTCTGCACCACCGGGGCGGGCACAGCCACGGCCGGCACGGGGCCGTTCACCATGGCGGGCACGGGCTGCTGCATGCGCAGCAGGCGCCGCAGCAGGCTGCGGGGACGCTCCACCAGGGCCAGGGACACCGAGCCCAGGTAGAGGACGATGAAGCCGACCAGCGCCACGATCCACAGGTCCGGGCCCGGGCCGGTCGACGCCAGGCCGCTGCCCGGCGAGGTGGCCGGCGGAGCCGTGGTGGGGGTGGTCGGTGCCGCCGTGGTGGGGGTGGTCGGTGCCGCCGTGGTGGGGGTGGTGGCCGGAGCCGAGCCCGCCGACGACGTGGCGATCACGGGCGAGGCCTGCGCCCCGGAGGGGGCGGTGGTCACGATGCCCGTCGCCACCGTGTTGTTCGGGTACGGGTGGCAGGTGAGGCTCAGGTTGCTGCCCGACACGTTCAGGGTCAGCGAGACCGCCGGGTCCACGGTGAGCGAGATGGCGCCGCCCGAGGCCTTGAACGGCCCGATGGAGCCGGGGGTGCTCGGAAGCGTGAGGGCCAGGCCGGTGGCGGGCACCGGGCTCGGGATGGGCGTGTCGATGGTGATGGTCGGACTGGCGATCGAGGCCGGGGTGGCCCCCGTGGCGTCGATCTTCTCCGCCGCCGTGCCGCTGATGGCGGAGTTCCCGAGAGCCGCCGCAGCGGTGACGATCTGGGTGGGCAGGCTCACCATCGACTGGTAGTTGGTGAGGTTGAAGGTGGCGCCCGCCGCCGGGGAGGCGGGGGTGATGGTGCCCGTCGTCACCACGCCGTTGAGGGCGATGTTGCCCACCGGGGTCCCCGGGCAGTACAGCTCATAGGCCTGGCTGTCTGCGAAGGCGGGTGTGGCCGAAGCCACCACCAGGACGACCGCGCTGGCCGCTGCGGCCATGACACCGGCCATTGCGGTAGCGACTCCCCGTCGCGTGCGGATGGAACCTGCCATCGTCGTGTCCCCCCTATCTGGCGCCAACGTCACGAGCATCGGTGCCACGCTCCTCCCCGGTCACCCGGGGCCTGCCTGGCGCGCTGCGCACGGCGCGATGCCGACCCCCCGGGGCGTTCATCCCGGGCGACACCATGACGCGCGAGGGCGCTCAGTCGCAACACCTGCCGTCACGTTACGGATTCAGGGAGTGGCTGCGCATCATCACGATTGAGGAATTCACCGGTTCGACCTGGCAATTCCTGTCCTCGGACGGCCCCTCGGGACCGGCGCGCCCACGCGACGCGGCGGCCCACCCCGGTGAGCTCGCCAACCGCCGTGGTCTCCGGGCGGGGCTACCCCTGCCGGACCGCCCACACCTGCTCGCGCGGCCCCGGGTGACCGAGGTGGTAGCCCTGGGCCAGCTCGCAGCCGATGGCCCGCAGGGCCGCCGCCTGGGCGGGCGTCTCCACACCCTCGGCCACCATGGTGAGGTGCAGCTCATGGCCGAGGGCGATGAGGGCACGCACCATGGCCGCCCCGTGCGGGTTGCTGGTGGAGTCGAGTGCGGCCACGAACTCCGGTGCGATCTTGAGGGCGTTCACGGGCAGGTCCTGCAGCCACGCCATGTTGCACTCCCCGGCGCCGAAGTCGTCGAGGTTGAAGTGCACGCCCATGGCGCTCAGCCGGGGGACGGCCCCGTCGCTGCCGGCCGCCTGGCGGGCCGCATCGGCCGACAGGTCGATGCTGATCATGCTGGGAGCGATGCCGTGCTTGGTGGTGAGCTCCTCGAAGGTCTGGGCGAAGTGGGCGTCGGCCAGCTCCACGCCCGAGGCGTTGAGCGTGAGGCGGAAGTTGTCGGGCAGGTGCTCGGCCTCGCGCCACAGCGCCAGCTCGGTGAGGGCACGGTCGAGGGCCCACCGGCTGAGGGTCTCGGCCATTCCCGCCTCGGCGGCCACGTCGAGGAACTCGCCCGGCAGGAGCACGCCCTGGTCGGGCCGCTGCCAGCGCAGCAGGGCCTCGGCCCCGACCACCTGGCCGCTGTGGAGGTCCACCACCGGCTGGTAGAACAGCGCCAATTCGCCGTTGTCCATGGCGTTCTGGAGCCCGTGCTCGATCTCGTAGCGCGACACCACCCGGTCGCGCATCGACGCGTCGAACAGGCGCGAGGCCCGGCCTTCGTCACGGGCCCAGTACATGGCCAGCTCGGCGTTCTCGAGCACGGCGTCGGCCTTCTCCTGGGGTGCACCCGGGTTGGTGACCACGATGCCCACCGTGGCCCGGACCCAGTGCTCGACCCCGTCGGCCACCACAGGGCGGGCCGTGGCGTCGACGATCAGGCTGGCCACGCGCAGGGCGTCGGCCTCGGACTGCACGTCGGCACAGGCCACCGTGAACTTGTCGGTACCCACCCGGGCCACGATGTCGCTCTTGCGCCGCGACACCAACAGCCGGCTCGCCACCTCGCGGGCCACCTGCTCGGCCACCCGCGCCCCGTACTGGGCGTTGACCTCCTGCCATCCGTCGAGCTCGACGAAGAGCACGGCCAGGGCGCTGTTGTCGCGCTGGGCGGCGGCGAGCGCCCGGTCCAGCTGGTCCTCGACCAGAGCCCGGCTGGGCGGCTCGGGCACGACTTCCTCCGCCACCGGCGGGGGGGGCGGCGGCGCTGGTGCGGCCGCCACCGGCTCGGGGGCCGCCACCGGCTCGGGCGGGGGTGCGGCAGCTGCGGCCGCCGCTGCGGCCTGGGCCGCCTCCGCTGCCTGGGTGGCCTCGGCGGCCACCGTCTGGAGCTGCTCGATGCGGTCGGCCAGGCGCTGGTTCTCGACCGCCAGGGAGCGCTGGGCCAGGGCGTTGCGCACCGTCTGGATGAAGGCCTGGGGGACGAGGGGCTTCACGA
>JBEKVE010000124.1:0-9273 GCA_049514335.1 Acidimicrobiales bacterium | reverse complement strand
GTGCCGGTAGAGCTCCTCCACCAGGTTGGTGCGAACGACCGTCCACGGCCCGCCTTCGAAGGCGAGGCGGCCGGCCAGGTCCGCGATCAGCTCGGTGAAGACGGAGGTGAGCAGGTCCTCTTTGTGGGCGTAGTGGGCGTAGAACGTGGGCCGGGCCACGTCGGCCCGCTCGGTGATGTCCTCCACCGTCAGCCTGTCGTATCCCCGCTCCAGCACGAGAGCCACGAAGGCGTCCCGCAGCGCCCTGCGGGTCCGCCGGACCCGGCGATCCGTCGTGTCGGGAGGATCGGGCACGGATGATACCTTACCCCTTGACAGCAAATAAACAAGATGTAAGATAACGGACGATCCGTATCGTATCGACGGAGAGCAAACGGGTCTGAGCCGGGCGGGGTCCAGGCCCCGAGTTCGGGGAATTCCCAAGCCGGGGACTCACGAGGCAGGAGAAAGGCCCATGGCAACGGCAAGCAGCGCGCGCGTCTTGAGGTTCCACGTCGACGCCGACCAGATGACGGACGTCGCCGCCGCCATGGATGCCGCCGCCGGAGACTTCGCCGCCCTCCCCGGCTTCGGCGGGCTGCTCGGGCTGGTGGACGACAGCCCACGCCCGCAGGTGCTCATGATCAGCCTCTGGGATGCCCAGGGGCTGAGAGCCACCGCTGCCGAGGGGGAAGAGGCTCGCCGGCGGATCGCCGAGATCGCCGACACCGGTGTGACCAGCCGGGTCCTGTCCGTCCTGTGCTTCTCGGAAGTCCCATCCCTGCGAGGCGACGCCGAGCTCTGATTTGGCCCGGGCCCGGGGCCGGATGGCCCCGGGCCGATGGCCGGGTCTGTCAGCTGGCCTGGATGAGGCCGAGGGTGTTGCCGTCGGCGTCGGTCACCCTGGCGATGCGGGTGCCCCCACCGACGTCCTGTGGCTCGGCGGCGAGTGTGGCACCCGCCTTCAGGACCTCGGCGACGGCGGCCTCCAGATCGGCGACGGCGAAGTAGGCCACCGGTGTCGTCAGGCCCTTGTCGTGACCGTGGGGGTCGAGCGCGATCTCGACACCCCCTACGTTGAACCCGACGTAGTACGGCTGGTCGGTGTGGGGCTCGACTCCCAGAAGGGCCGTCTGGATGGCCTTGGCGGCGTCGAGGTCTCGGACGGGGTGGACGATGGATTGTAAGGTGTTCATGGCCTTTCGACGCACGCCGGTCGGCGGATGTGACGGCGAGCGTGACGGTCACATCCCCAAGGCGACGTGCGTCAGCACATCATGACCACCATGGACGCAACCCAATTCGACGCCGAGCGCCCCAGGCTGACGGCCATTGCCACCCGGATACTGGGGTCGGGGGCCGATGCGGACGACGTGGTGCAGGAGGCCTGGTTGCGGCTTCGTCGCACCGACGACATCGACAACCTCCCTGCCTGGTTGACGACCGTGGTGACGCGATTGTGCCTGGACGATCTGCGCAGGCGACGGACCAGGACCGAGGCCGAGACCGAGGCTCCCACCGATTTCGGCCCGGTCGACCCCGAAGCCGACGCCGTGCTCGCCGACCGGTTGGACGGGGCGATGCAGGTCGTCCTGGACGCCCTGGCGCCGGCCGAGCGGGCGGCATTCGTTCTGCACGACGTCTTCGGCTACCCGTTCGAAGAGATCAGCATCGTCCTGGGGCGGTCGGGGACCGCCGTCCGTCAGCTGGCGAGCCGGGCACGGCGCAAGGTCCAGGGCGCACCCGAACCCGAGACGGAGCTGGCGGCCCGGACCGAGAGCCGCCGTGTTGTGAGCGCGTTCCTCTCCGCTGCCCGTGGCGGCGATCTCACCACGCTGTTGTCGCTGCTCGCGCCCGATGTCGTCATGCGTCCCGACCTCGTCGGACAGCAGATGGGCACCGGTTCGGTGTTCGACGGTGCGGACGCCGTGGCCGCCCGCTTCAACGGCACCCGAGGGGCGACTCCGGTCACCATCGACGGGGACCTAGGCGCTGCCTGGTTCATGGCCGGGGCGGTCAAGGTCGCCTTCGCCTTCCACGTCGACGGTGGCCTGGTGCGCGAGATCGAGCTCATCGCCGACCCCGACGTCCTCGCCACCCTGGACGTGGTCCGTTCCCGAGGAGTCCCGACGCGCTGATGGAGACACGATGACCAAGGCCACCACGACGAGAGCCACGGCGACCAAGGCTGTGGCGACCAGGGCCACAGCGGGCAAGCCGGGCGCGGCGCACGTGCCGGAGCGCCACCCGGCCGACAGCCACGATGTGATCGGCGTGCACGGCGCCCGGGTCAACAACCTCAAGGATGTCAGCGTCGAGATCCCGAAGAGGCGCCTGACGGTGTTCACCGGCGTCTCGGGCTCGGGGAAGAGCTCGCTCGTCTTCGGCACGATCGCCGCCGATTCGCAGCGGCTCATCAACGAGACCTACAGCACCTTCGTGCAGGGGTTCATGCCCACCCTGGCACGGCCCGACGTCGACGTCCTCGACGGACTCACGACCGCCATCATCGTCGACCAGCAGCGGATGGGATCCGATCCCCGGTCCACCGTCGGCACCGCCACCGATGCCAACGCCATGCTGCGCATCCTGTTCAGCCGGCTCGGAAAGCCACATGTCGGCTCGCCCAACGCCTTTTCGTTCAACCTGGCCACCGTGCGCGCCAGAGGCGCCATAACCGTCGAGCGTGGCAACGCCAAGACGGTGAAGAAGACCTACTCCCGCCTCGGCGGCATGTGCCCCCGCTGCGAGGGTGCCGGCACCGTCTCCGACATGGACCTCACCCAGCTCTTCGACGACTCGAAGTCCCTGGCCGAGGGGGCCATCATCATTCCCGGCTACACGGTCGACGCCTTCTTCACGGTGCGTCCCTACATCGCCTCCGGCATCCTCGACCCGGACAAGCCGATCCGGAAGTTCTCGAAAAAGGAGATGGACGACTTCCTCCACCACGAGCCGACCAGGATCAAGGTCGACGGGGTCAACGTCACCTACGAGGGGCTCATCTTGAAGATCGAGCGCTCGATCCTGTCGAAGGACCGCGACTCGCTGCAGCCCCACATCAGGGCGTTCGTGGACCGGGCCGTCACCTTTGCGACCTGTCCCGAGTGCGGGGGAACCCGGCTCAACGAGGCGGCCCGGTCGTCGCGGATCAAGGGGACCAACATCGCCGATGCGTGCGCCATGCAGATCAACGATCTGGCCGACTGGATCCGGGGCATCGAGGATCCGTCGGTGGCCCCGCTCCTGACCGCTCTGCAGCGGACCCTCGATTCCTTCGTGGAGATCGGGCTGGGATATCTGTCGCTCGACCGTCCGACGAGCACCCTGTCGGGCGGCGAGGCGCAGCGCGTCAAGATGATCCGCCAGATCGGGTCGTCGCTCACCGACGTCACCTACGTCTTCGACGAGCCCACGACGGGCCTGCACCCCCACGACATCGAGCGCATGAACGACCTGCTCCTCCAGCTGCGAGACAAGGGGAACACGGTGCTCGTGGTCGAGCACAAGCCGGAGACGATGGCCATCGCCGACCACCTCGTGGACCTCGGCCCCGGTGCGGGTGCGGCGGGCGGCACGGTGTGCTTCGAGGGAACGTTCGGGGACCTTCAGGCCAGTGGCACCGTCACCGGTCGGCACCTCGCGGACCGGGCCACGCTCAAGGAGAAGGTGCGCACGCTCACCGGGGCGCTCGAGATCCGTGACGCCACGACGCACAACCTGCACGACGTAAGCGTCGACATCCCCCTCGGGGTCCTGGTCGTCATCACCGGGGTGGCCGGGTCGGGCAAGAGCTCACTTGTGCACGGCTCGATCCCCACCGGCGGCGACGTGGTGCTGGTCGACCAGAGCCCGATCCGCGGCTCGCGACGGAGCAACCCGGCCACCTACTCCGGACTGCTCGAGCCGGTCCGCAAGGCGTTCGCCAAGGCCAACAGCGTGAAGCCGGCCCTCTTCAGCGCCAATTCCGAGGGTGCCTGCCCCAGCTGCAACGGCGCCGGCGTCATCTACACGGATCTGGCCGTCATGGCCGGCGTCGCCGTCACCTGTGAGGAGTGCGAGGGCAAGCGCTTCGAGCCGTCGGTGCTCAAGTACCGTCTCGGTGGCCGTGACATCAGCGAGGTCCTGGCCATGTCCGTGGACGACGCCAAGGAGTTCTTCGGCGCCGGAAAGGCGCACACGCCGGCCGCCCACGCCGTTCTGGAACGGCTCTCCGACGTGGGGCTGGGCTATCTCACACTGGGCCAGCCGCTCACCACGCTGTCGGGGGGCGAGCGCCAGCGGCTCAAGCTCGCCACCCGCCTGGGCGACAAGGCAAACGTCTATGTCCTCGACGAGCTCACCGCCGGCCTCCACCTGGCCGACGTCGAGCAGCTTCTCGGTCTGCTCGACCGCCTGGTCGACGCCGGCAAGTCGGTCATCGTCATCGAGCACCATCAGGCCGTCATGGCGCACGCCGACTGGATCATCGACCTCGGCCCCGGCGCCGGCCACGACGGTGGACGGGTGGTCTTCGAGGGCACTCCCGCCGACCTCGTTGCCGGCCGCTCCACCCTGACGGGCGAGCACCTCGCGACCTACGTGGGGGCGTGACGGGGTCGTCGGGACGGGGAGGCCCCCAGTGCACCCGGGAGTCACCGGCAGCGGGCCGTTGGGACGGACTCAGCAGCTTGGGGTGTTCTGGACCGACTTCGACAGCCCCGAAGCACACTCTTCATATGATGACGGCGCCCAGGTCGCGCCGTTGGGCGGTATGAAGAAGGGGGGGAAGAGGGTCTGTAGCGACGTGTCGTACTTGTAGTTCTTCAGATATCCCGATCCACCGGTGGTGCCCACCGGCCCGCGGAAATTCTGTGCGATCGCCAGCTCCCTCAGGATCATCGGCAGAGACACGGTCGGGGTCGAGGTCGGACGTGCATCACGGGTGCAATATGCCCGGTACGCGACGAGTTGGTTGCCACGCACGTCGAGACCGCACGCACATCGGCGTGGGGGAGGGCGTGCCTTCTAGGAGCGCGTGACCACGAGGGTGAAATCCTGCGCTGTGGTGCCGCTCGTGCTCACCGCCGAAACGGTGACGGGCCACGTCCCCACAGTCGTCGGCGTACCCACCAGGCTGGCGGTACCCGCTGATCCACCGCGCCAGATCACTCCGGTCGGCAGCGTGCCCGACTCGCTGAGCACGGGCCGTGGCGTACCGGTCGCGCGTATCCGGAACCCGAATGCCTTCCCTGCGGTGACCGATATCGATGGGGCGGAGGTGAAGACGGGCGCCGACTCCACCCGCAAGGTGAAGTGCTGGATGCGGCTGACGGAGCCGGTGAGCGCCGTCAGCGTCAGGTGGTAGGCGGGGCTCGCACCCGCTTCCGGGGTGCCCGACAGCCGCGCCGACCCGCCTCCGATGTCGGCGAAGCTGACGCCGGCGGGGAGGGCCCCGGTCTCCGATACCACCGGGGTGGGCGATCCCGTGGCGGTGATGGGGAAGTTGAAGGGAACGCCGACGGCCACGGTGTCAGTGGCGGCCGTGCCGAACCGGGCCGGCTCGATAGTCGACAGTGTCAGGGGACTGGAGGTGCTGCGCACGCTGTTGGTGGCCGTGATGACGACGGGCCACGAGGCGGCGGCCGGTGAGGTGGGCGTCCCGCTCAGGGTGGCGGTTCCGTTGCCGTGGTCGGTGAAGGTCACCCCCGGGGGCAGCGCCCCCGACTCGCTCAGCGACGGCCGCGGCACGCCCCGGGCCCTGATCTCGAAGGACAGCGGTCTTCCCGGCTGGGCCCGCACCAGCGGGCCCGAGGTGATCACCGGGGCGGCGTCGACCTGGATGACGAAGCTGCCGCTCGCCCCACTGGCCTCGGACCTGGCCACATTGGTGGCTCGCAGCGACACACGGTGCGTGCCCGCCGCCGCCGGCGTGGGCGTTCCTGTGATGGTCAGGTGGCCGTTGTCGTCGCTCGTCACGGACAGGCCCGGGGGAAGCCCCCGGGGAGCCCGGAAGGTGGGGGTGGGATAGCCCGAGGCGCTCACGGTGAGGGAGAACGAGGACCCCACCGTGGCGGAGGCCGAGGCGGGGAGGCTCAGCGACGGCGCCACGAATCCGCTGCACAGGCCGGCGGGGTCGCTGGTGGCGCCGCCGTTGCCCGTCCAGGTGTCGGCGGTCGACGAGGACCCGGACCCGCTGGTGGTGTCGTCGCAGTCGTGGTCGGCGCTGCCCGACACGGCGTTCTGGCGGATCGTCCCCCCGCTGCCCCCCAGCACGGCGATGCCGTCTGTGGTCGACGCACTGATCAGGTTGCGCGCCACGGTGTAGCCGCTCGGGGCGGCGTACGAGCCACCCGACACGGCGATGGCGTCCTCGAAGCCCGAGATCAGGTTGGCGGTGATGGACACTCCGGTGCCCGACGCCGCCGCGCTGCTGCTGTTGAGGGCGATGCCCACTGCGTTCGGATCGCCGGTGCCGGCCAACGAGTTGTTGTCGACCTCCGTCGTCCAGTCCCCGCCCGACAAGACCACCGGGCCCTGGGCGTGGGTGTCGTCCGGCGCGGGGAGCGACACGGTGTTGGACTCCACGCGGGCCGAGTCGGTGCACGCCAGATTGACGAACGGCTCGTCGTCGAAGCCGGGGCCGTTCACGGGGTCGGTGAAGGAGGCGCCGCTCTCGGTGAAGGTGTTCCCGATGACAGCGAAGCCGGTGGAGAGCTCGGCCGGATCGAGCGTCGGTCCGCACGGGCCGGCGCCGGCGGTGCTGAGCGCCGAGCCGGGCCCCGACAGGTTGACGAAGTTGTCGTAGGCGATCTTCACGTTTGCGGACGTGCCGCCGTCCACGGACACGGCTTGCCCGGCGTCGCCGCTGGGAGCAGCCGAGGGCGAGGACTGTATGAAGGAGTCCCGCTTGATGAGTGTGGTGGCCGGATCGGGATCGGCATCGGTGTTGAAGGCGATCCCGCCATTGGACACGTCGATCACGTTGTTGACGAACTGCCAGCCGGCGCCGACCCCCTCGGCGGTGATCTCCTGCGCCGTGCCCGTGGCGCCCTGCAGCGTGAAGCCGTCGAGGGTGCCGCTCGTGGCCCCCGAGGTGTAGGTCACGCCCCCCACGCCGTCGATCACCGCTTCGGCCGAACCGTCGCGGGAGACGGCGTCCACGCCGTACTGCGCACCATCGAGGACGAGCGGCTTGTCGATGACGGGGCTCTCGTCGTAGGTCCCCTCGCACACGTAGATGGTCGACCCGGCGGCGGCGGCGTCGATGGCGCTCTGGATGGTGGAGTACGTCGGCGACGGGCACACGGGTCCGGCGCTGCCCACCACGATGGCGCCGATGGGAGGGGGCTCGGGCGTGTCGGCGCTCGCCACCATGGTGGGCACCACGGCCGCGCACACGCCCCCGAGGAGCGCCACGGCCATGAGGGCCGCCACCCATCGCTTGCGCACCCCGCCACTCCTCGCTCTCTGGGCTCCCCGTGACCCGCCCGTGGCCCGACGCCCCTGTCGTGCAGGGTCGCAGGTCCCCGTCATTCCCACCCCGGCGCGCCACCCCCGGCCCACTCGGGCCGTCGGGTCACAGCTTCGCCCCCGGCGCCCCGCGGGGCATCGTCAGGATTGGGGATTTGCCCATCACGGAGGGCCCGAGGGTCCTGGTCCAGGGCCCATTCGCCACACCGACCCCCCGACTCGGCGCGAACTCGCCCCCGTAGGCGGCCCGAGCCCCCGGAAGCGGCTTCCGACAAAGCGGGGCGACGGGGCGCTCAGCGGGCCGAGCGGGGCATGCCCAGGGCCACCATGGCGATGATGTCGCGCTGGATCTCGTTGGTGCCCCCACCGAAGGTGAAGATGGTCTGGCTCCGGCTGTTGTGCTCGAGCCGGCCCCGGAGCACCGCCCCCGGCGATCCCGCCACCACGTAGCCGGCCTGGCCCACCACCTCGGTGAGGAGCCGGTAGGCCTCGAGGGCGAGCTCGGTGCCGTACACCTTGGTGACCGAGGCGTCGGCGGGGTTGAGGCCCTTGTCGGCCGCCCACGCCACCTTGGCGTTGAGCAGGGCCAGGAGCTCGACCTTGGCGTGGACCCGGGCCAAGGCGATGCGTGCCCACTCCTGGTCGATCACCCGCCGGCCGTCGGCGGCGGTGTGATCCTGGGCCCAGCGCCGCACCTCGGTGAGGCTCCGACGCAGGCCCGACGACGGGCAGATGGCGACGCGCTCGTGGTTGAGCTGGTTCGTGATGAGCTTCCAGCCCTGGTTCTCGACGCCCACCAGGTTGTCGGCAGGCACCCGGACGTCCTCGTAGAACGTCGAGCTGGTGATGTCTCCGGCGATGATGTCGAGCGGCGCCCAGTGAAAGCCCGGGGAGCCCACCGGCACGATGAAGACCGACAGGCCCTTGTGCTTGGGGGCATCGGGATCTGTGCGAGCGGCCAGCCAGACGTAGTCGGCGTACTGGATGGCGCTCGTGAAGAGCTTCTCGCCGTTGATGACGTACTCGTCGCCGTCACGCACAGCCCGGGTCCGCAGCGACGCCAGATCCGTCCCGGCCGACGGCTCGGTGTAGCCGATGGAGAAATGGACCTCCCCCCGCAGGATGGCGGGGAGGAAGCGCTGTTTCTGCCTGTTGAGGGTGAGCAGCGGAAGAGGCACCCCGGCCCAGTGCGACTCCTCCACGAAGATCATCTGGTCGATCGGCCCGCGGCCCTGCCCGCCGTACTCCTCGGGCCACCCGAGCCCGAGCCAGCCGTCCTGGCCCATGCGGCGGATATAGCGCGGGTAGGCGGGCGACGTGTCGCCGCTGCCCTCGATCTCCTGCACCAGTCGGAGGAAGTAGGCGCGCAGCTCGTCTCTCAGATCCTGCTGTGCGGGCGTCAGCGCCAGGTACACGGCGACTCCTCGGTCGGGCCGTCGGCCATGGTCGCACAGCGAACGTTGACCCGCTCGGAGCGATCGTCTAAACCCGTGAGCCGTGAGCCAGCCTGTGTCCCACACCCGTCGACGGCTGTGGCCGGCGGCGCGCCGCGCCGTGGCGCAACTCGGCGCCGTCGCCATCGTGAGTTCCGTCCTCCTCGGTGCAACGGATGGAACGGCGAAGGCGAGTCCCGGCCTGTCGATCGCCATCTCGGGCAACCACTTCGTAAACGGAAGCGGCCAGACCGTCCGCCTCCTCGGCGTCGACGCTCCAGGGACGGAGTACGCCTGTGAGCAAGGATGGGGGTACGCAGCGCAGCCGCTGACCGCGGCGTCGGCGCAGGCCATCGCCTCGTGGCGCGCCGATGCCGTGCGCGTGCCTCTGAACGAAGACTGCTGGCTG
>JBEKVE010000123.1:0-8832 GCA_049514335.1 Acidimicrobiales bacterium | reverse complement strand
GGCCTCTCCCGGCGGCGGACTGACCACGAGCCCGCGCCGCGGGTGGTCCTGCACCAGGCGCCAGCCGTCGGGCACGGGCACCCCGGCATCGGTGATGCGAGCCCGCACCCGGGTGCCCGCGGCGTGCTGCACGCCGACCGAGTCGGGTTGCACGCCCTGTCTGGTCACCGCGCCCGCCACCCACGTGCACACCGGGATGTCGTGCACCGCACCTGCCAGCAGCAACGTGCTCAACCCCCCCTGCGGTGCGGGCTCGTCTTCGGGCCGCACCCCGGGGAGGAGGTTGATCCAGCCGTCGTGAGCGGCGGTGAGCTCGTCCATGGATCGCACCACGGCGCTCGTGTCCTCCACCCGGAACTCGATGGCCTTCGTCCGCCGGCGCGCCACGTCTGCGCCGCCGGTCCTCAGCCCGCGCCGCCCGGCGCCGCAGGAGCACCGGGTGCGGGGCGCAGGGGCGGCCCGTCGAGCGTGTCGATGGTGGTGAACGTGTCCACGGCGTCGCGCCGCAGGCGCCGGGGCTGGTGCACGGGGTGGCCCAGCGCCACGAGGGCGGCCACGACCATGTGGTCGGGAACGTCGAAGGCGGCGCGGACCTCGGCCTCGCGTTGCACGACCATGGTGGTGATGACGCCGGCCAGGCCCTCGAGGCGCGCCGCCAGGAGGATGCTCCACACAAAGGGGTACACCGACGCCCCGCCCACGATGGTGTAGTGGCCGGTGTCGCGGTCGACGGTGGCGAGCTTGCGCAGGTCGGCGAGCACGAGCAGGAGCGCGGGGACCTCGTCGAGGTGCTCGGCGAAACCGCCCGGCCCCTGCCGGGCCGCCTCTGCCATGGCCGGGGCGCCGTCCAGCGCACGCGCCTCGGCGCCGCGGTCGGTGATGGGCGCCCACGGGACGAGGCCCGCCGCCCCCTGGGCCAGGTAGTCGTACCAGCCCGGCAGGTAGAGGTCGCGCAGCACCGTCTTGCGGGCGGCGTCGCGCACCACGATCACCTTCCACGCCTGACGGTTGCCGCCGCTCGGAGCGAAGCGGGCGGTGTCGAGGATGCGCGAGACGGTGTCGTCGTCCACCGCCCGGGGCAGAAAGGCGCGCACGGCACCCGTGGTGCGCAACGCGTCGACGAGGTCCACGGAGCCGACGGTAGCGTCCGGCGCGCCCCTCACGCCGTGTCGGGCCACAGGTCCTCGGGCTCGTGGCCCTTCGTCTCGGGCAGGAGCAGGAAGAGCCCGATGAACGGCACGGTGGGGAGGAAGGTGGCAACGGCCCCCACCGCGAAGCGGTTGCCCACGTCGGCCACGGCGCCGAAAGCGAGGAGGCCGAGCACCGCTCCGGCCACGCTGGCTGCCACGTTCCAGCCCGCCACCGAGGCCCGCACCGAGGTCGGGAACAGCTCGTTGACGAGAGCCCCGGCGGCGGGGGCGAAGGTCGCCGCCGACAGGACGCCGAGTTCGTAGCCCACGAGCAGGGCGGTGCGCGAGCCGCTGTAGGCGATGACGCCGGTCACCGCCACGGCCACCATGGAGACGGCGCAGGTGGGGCGTCTCCCGACCCGGTCCGCCAGGACGCGGCCGCCGAGCAGCCCGGTCAGCCCGAACAGCGACGCCACGACCACCATGACCGCCCGCTGGTCGCCCGACATCTTGAGCACGTTCTGGGCGTAGACGAACACGAAGCTGTTGGCCGGCCCGGTGACGATGGCCACGGCGAAGGCGAGGGTGGCCACGATGAGCAGTCGCCGGCGATAGCGCGGTCCGACGGCGCCGAACACGGGCACGACGTGCTCGCCCGACGCCACCGACAGGGTGTAGCGGCCCGATTCCACCAGCCACCGCCGGATGAAGTACACCGCCGCCAGAGGAACGACGGCCAGGAGGAACAGCCCGCGGAACCCGAGGGTCGACTGCGAGACGCCGTAGATGACGGCGGTGAGACCCGACCCGACGCCGTACCCCGCCGCCACCAGGGCCACGGCCTTGGCGCGGTCCGAGCTCGCCGTCTCCTCGGCCGCGCCCACCGCCGCCACGGCGTTGGTGGCGCTCAGCAGGGGCCGGCCCAGGGCGAAGATGACGACGAACCACCAGTAGCCGGGGCTGGCCGCGGCCAGCACGGTGAAGGCCAGTCCGAGGCAGCACGTCACGAGGAGCACGGCACGACGGCCGAAGCGGTCGGCCAGCCCGGCCAGGGGGAACCCGCCGATCGACGCCAGGCGCAGGACGGCCAGACCGACGCCGAGCTCCGTCCCCGACAGGCCGGCCTGGTCGGCCACCGAGGTTCCGTGGACCACGTGGCCGAAGTGCTTGGCCACGTCGCCGAGGGCCGACACGGCGCCGAATTGGCCGAACCCCGACGCCAGGGCCATGAGCGCCAGGCCCACGACGGCCGGGTCGGACCACGACCGCAGCCCGAGCCCCGGCGGGCCGTCGGACGTGGTCACGCCGACCGGTCCACCGCCGGGCACCCGGCGGCCGTGTCGAGCTCGTAGAGGTCACTGCGTTGACCGCCGCGCATGGAATTCCCCGTCTCCCCGCAGGTATGCGGAGCCTCGTTCGTTCTACACGCAGGTGTACGGTCGGGCGGGGAGACCCGACGATCCGTCCTGTCGCCGCGTCGGCGCGGGACGGGGGCGGTCGTCGAAAGGGGGTCACCATGGGATCCGGGTCGGGGCAACCCGGGGCGGCAGGCACGATCACGACGGACGCCTGTGTCCTCGTGGTCGACGACGACACCAGCGTGCGCACGTCGGTGGCCGAGATCCTGCGGGTGGCCGGGTACCGGGTCCGCGAAGCCGGCGACGGGGAATCCGCCCTCGACCAGCTGGCCCGGCACCGGGTGGGAGTGGTCGTGCTCGACCTGCGCATGCCCGAGCGTGACGGAATGGGCGTGCTGGCGGCGGTCGGGGCGCATGCGCCGCCCGTCGTCCTGGTCTCGGGCTACCCCCTGGCGGGTGACGCCGGGGTCCACACCGACCCGCACGTCTTCATGGTGCTGCAGAAGCCGTTCAAGCCCGTGGCGCTCCTGGACGCCGTGGCCGGGGCCATGGGCCTGCGGGTGACCGCCTGAGATCCGGGGGCGCCCACGTTCCGTCCCGGCATAGCCGCGGGCGAGCGCCTACGATCAGGCGATGCCCGGCGAGGGGGCGGTTCGAGAACAGCGCCACGGAGGTGCGCCGCGAGGGCGACCGCGTAGCGCGGTCGCAGCGCGCACCACGCGTTGTGTCCAGAGCCGGGCACGCCCCGCTGGAGCGGAGGAAGCCGGACCCGGTCGGGAGCGTCACCGGGACGGCGTCGAGCAGACCGACGGGTCCGGGACGGGGCCAGGCGGTTCTCCGACGCACCCCGTCCACGACGGCGTCGCCACCGGCGCCACCGCTCTCCCGGTCGTGGACGTGCTCGTCGTGGACGACGACGAGGGCGTGCGCCAGTCCGTGGCCGAGATCCTGCGACGCGCCCACCACAGCGTGGCCGAGGCGGAGAACGGCGAACGGGCCCTCGAATGCCTCGAGGAGATGGAGGTGCGCGTCCTGGTGGTCGACGTGCGCATGCCCCGCCTCGACGGGATCGGGCTCCTTCGCTTGCTCGAGGACCCGCCGCCCGCCATCTTGATCTCCGCCTACGTCGTCGACGACGACGCCCGGCGGTCGCTCGGCACCAAGGTGCGCGCCTACCTGCGCAAGCCCTTCCGTCCCGAGCACCTGCTCGAAGCGGTGACGAGCGCGCTGAGCGGTCCTGCCCCCACCTAGCCCACGGACCGTCCCCGCCCGGGCGCACCGGGCGGATGCCGTGGTGCGCGACGTCGCCGACGACGGCGGTGCCGAACCCGGCGGGGGTCGCAGCCCGTAGGCTGCCCCCGGCTCCGGGGCGTGTACGCCGTGCCCACCCGGTGCCGGCGCCCACACGTGACCGGAACCCGTCCCCCCACCCACACGCGCACGCCATCGGCACGGCGCGCGCCATGGCGTCGGAGGCCGGTCGCCACGTGGGCGGCGCACCTGGTCCTGGCGGCGGTGGCGTACGTGCCGCTGCTGTGCACGGCGCCGGGGAAGCTCGTGGCCGACACGAAGTACTACCTCTACCTCGACCCCACGCGCTTTCTGTCGCAGGTGGCGTCGATGTGGAACCCCGACGTCGACATGGGGACCGTCACCCACCAGTACATCGGCTACCTGCTGCCGATGGGCCCGTACTACGCCCTCACGCACGTGCTGGGCGTTCCGACATGGGTGGCGCAACGCCTGTGGATGGGAAGCCTGCTCTTCCTGGCCGGCGCCGGCGTGCTGTTCCTGCTGCGCACGCTCAGCCCGAGCACGGGCCCCGGCACCGCGACGTCGCTCGACATGGCCACGTCCGGCGGCGTGGGCGCCATGGTCGGCGCCCTCGCCTACATGCTCTCGCCCTACGTCCTTCAGAACGAGGCGCGTCAGTCCGTGCTGTTGCTGCCCTGGGTGGGCCTGCCGTGGATGATCGGACTGGTGGCCCGTGCGCTTCGCCAGGGCGGGTGGCGCTACCCCGCCCTCTTTGCGCTGGTGGTGGCACTGGTGGGCAGCACCAACGCCACGTCGCTCGTGCTCGTGGGCGTGGGCCCTCTGCTGTGGGTGGTGTGGGAGTTGGCGGCGGGCCGGGTCGGGTGGCGCCGGGCCCTCGCCGTCGTCCTCCAGATCGGCGTGCTCAGCGCGGCGGTGTCGCTGTGGTGGGTGGAGGGCCTCGCCGTCGAGGGTACCTACGGCATGGACGTGCTCCGCTACACCGAGTCGATCCCCACCGTGGCCCGCACCACGCTCGCCTCCGAGACCCTGCGCGGGCTCGGCTACTGGTTCTTCTACGGCGTCGACAAGCTCGGGCTCTACCTGCCCATGGCCGGTCCGTACATGACGTCGCTGTGGTTGGTGGCGGTCAGCTTCGCCGTGCCCGTAGCAGCATTCCTGGCGGCGTTCGTGGTGCGGTGGCGCGAGCGCGCCTACTTCGTGGTGCTCATCCTGGTGGGAACGATCCTCTCGGTGGGCGCCCACCCGCTGTCGGACCCGACCCCGCTCGGCAGCCTCATCAAAGCGGGGGCGACCGGATCCACCGTCGGGCTCGCCCTGCGCAGCACCAACCGGGCCACGCCCCTCGTGGTGCTCGGCACCGCCGTGCTCCTCGGCGTCGGGGTGGCGGCGCTCGTGCGGCGGTGGAAGGTGATCGGGGCCATCGCCGGGGTGGCCGCCGCCGGGCTGGTGGCGGCGGACCTCCCCGCCCTGTGGACCGGGCAGTTCGTGAGCGCCAACCTGAGCAGCCCCGACCACGTCCCCGCCTACTGGTCCCAAGCGGCGCGCGCCCTGGACGCCCAGCCCGACGCCGCCATCACGCGCGTGCTCACCGAGCCGGGCATCGACTTCGCCGCCTAACGGTGGGGTACCACGCTCGATCCCGTCCTGCCCGGCCTCATGACGCGGCCCGAGGTCGAGCGCGGCCTCGTTCCCTACGGGTCGCCGGGGTCGGCCAACCTGCTCGAGGCGCTCGACGAGCAGGTGCAGACGCAGACCTTCGACCCGTCCGCCCTCGCCCCGCTGGCCCGCCTGATGAGCGCCGGCGACCTGGTGCTGCAATCCGACCTGCAGTACGAGCTGTACGACACCCCCCGGCCCGGCACCATGTGGCAGAAGCTCGACCCGCCCCCACCCGGTCTCGGTGCGCCGCTGTCCTTCGGAAACCCGGCGGTCACGGCGGCCAAGCCCGACAAGTACCCGCTCGTCGACGAGACCTCGCTCGGCCTCCCCGAGGACGCCGCCGATCCCCCGCCTGTCGCCGTGTTCCCCGTGGCCGGAGCGCGACCCATCCTCCGCACCGAGGGGGCCACCACCCCCATGCTGGTGGACGGCGACGGCAGCGGGCTCGTGGCCGCGGCGGGCACGGGGCTCCTCGACGGCCAGGCGACGGTCTTCTACTCCCCCAGCTTCGCCACGCGCCCCGCCGCCCTGCGCACCGAGCTCGGACGCGGTGCGGACCTGGTGGTGACCGACACCAACCGCCGCCAGGCCGAGCAGTTCGGCACGGTGCGCGAGAACTTCGGCTACACCGAGACCGCCACCGAGAAGCCGCTCGTCCCCGACGTGCGCGATGCCCCGCTGCCGCTGTTCCCCGGGGCGGGGACCGGCACCGAGACCGTGGCCGTGCAGCAGGGCGTCAAGATCGTCCAGGCGAGCAGCTACGGGAATGCCATCACCTACACGCCCGAGAACCGTCCCGACCAGGCCATGGACGGCAACCTGCACACGTCCTGGACCGTCGGTGCCTTCGACGACCCCGTGGGGCAGTTCCTGCGCATCACCTTGGACCACCCGATCACCACCGACCAGGTCAACGTGGTGCAGCCCATCTACGGGACGTACAACCGCTGGATCACCCGGGCCACGCTTCGCTTCGACGGCGGCCATCGCCTGACCGTGTGGCTCGGCCGGTCGAGCCGCACGGCGACGGGCCAGACGATCACCTTTCCGACGCGCACCTTCACCACCCTGCAGATCACCATCGACGCCACCAACACCGGGGTCCGCCATTCCTACGACGGGCAGTCCGGTGTCGGCTTCGCCGAGGTCCGGCTGCCCGGGCAGGTGGACCACGAGGTCATCCGCCTGCCCGAGGACCTCCTGGACGCGGCCGGCACGGCGTCGGAATCGCACCGGCTCACCTTCGTCATGACGCGGCAGCGTTCCGAGGCGGTGCCCCCCCGCACCGATCCCGAGGTCGACATGGCCCGGCTGTTCTCGGTGCCCACCACGCGGTCGTTCTCGGTGACGGGCACGGCCGAGGTGTCCCCGCTCGCTCCCGACGACGTCATCGACCGGCTGCTCGGCACCACGATCCCCGGCATGAACGCCGCCTACTCCTCGGGTCGTCTGCCCGGCGACATCGAGGACCGGGCCTCGTCCACCCTCGACGACAACCTCTCCACGGTATGGAGTCCCGGCCTCGGACCCCAAGCCGGCAATTGGCTCGACTACGACCTGGCCGCCCCGATCACCTTCGACCAGCTGTCGATGGCCATCGTCGCCGACGGGCGCCACTCGGTGCCGACGTCGGTCACCGTCAGCGCCGGCGGCCAGGAACGCACCGTGACGGTGCCCGCACTCGCCGACAGCGCGCATCCGTGGGCGACGAACAACGTCACCCTCTCCTTCCCGGCCCTCACGGGGTCGAACATCCGGATCACATTCGACACCGTCCGCAGCGTCACCGACCTCGACTACTACTCCGACGACAAGATCGCGCTCCCCCTCGGCATCGCCGAGGTCGACATCCCCGGCATGCCACGCCTGCCTGCCCATCCGGCGCAGGTGCCCCCGGTGTGCAACGACGACCTCCTGTCGATCGACGGAGCCCCCGTACCCGTGAGCGTCACCGGGTCGAGCGCAACGGCGGAGTCGCTCGGCGAGCTCGAGGTGCGCAGCTGCGACGCCGCCGCGCCCGGCATCGCCCTGGCGGCGGGCTCGCACGAGCTGCAGACCCAGCCGGGCTTTCCCGGGGACGCCGACGTGGAGATCGACAGCGTGGTGCTCGACTCGGCGCCGGGTGGGGCCGCCATGACGCCGACGACGTCGGGCCGGGTCGAGCCCGTGACGTCGGGGCCGGCGCCCGCCCTGCGCGTCGTGCGGTCCTCGGCCACCTCGGCCCGGGTTGTCGTGCACGGTGCCACGGGCCCGTTCTGGATGGTCCTCGGTGAGAGCACCAACGCCGGTTGGCACGCCACCGTGGGCGGCAAGGATCTCGGACCGCCCCAACTGATCGACGGCTATGCCAACGGCTGGCTCGTCACCCCGGAACACGCCGCCACCGTGGTGATCACGCTCGACTGGACGCCACAGCGGGCGGTGGACGACGCGTTGGTGGCGTCGGGGGCGTCGCTCTTGCTCTGCCTGGGTCTCGTGCTGTGGCCCCGCCGACGGGTCCGTCGGCGTCTGTGGCGCTCCGATACCGGCACGCCGGCCGACGACACCACCGCCGTCGACACCGAGGCCACGTCCAACGCAACGTCCGACGGCTCGCCGCTGCTCGTCTCGCCGCTGCGCTCGGCGGGAACGCGTCCGGCGTGGCCGATCACGGTGGTGGCCGCGGTGGTGGCGGGTGGCGTCACCTCGGCCGTGGTCGCCCCGCTGGCGGGGATCCCGGTGGCCATCGCCACCGTGCTCGCCCTCACCTTCCGCCACGGCCGGGCCGCTCTGGCCATCGCCACGGTGGGGCTGCTGGTGGCGGTGGACGCCGTGGTCACCGGAGGACAGGCCGCGTCGCGCTACCCGGCGGAATTCGGTTGGCCCACGCATTTCGAGACGGCGGGGACGTTGGCATGGCTGGCCGTGGCCGGGCTCGCCGCCGACGCCCTGGTGCAGGAGGTACGCGCCCGGCGCCCCCGGGCCACGCCGGCGGCGGCAGTTGACCGGTCCGACGGGGGGCCCACCCGACGGTCCCGGCTTCGTTCGGGGGTGCTGGCCGGTGTCGGTTCCCTGCGCCGGCCCCGGGGCCGGCACGTGCGCGGCGAGTAGGCTGACCGCACATGACGTGGGGGGCTACTCATGGTTGACAGCGTGCCTGTCCCGGCGCCCGAAGCCCTCGACGATCCGCGCGAGGTTGCCGGCACCGCCGGACAGGTCTCCGGTGTGACCGTGCCCGTGGCGCGCCCCCGGCGCTTCCCGTGCTTCGACGGGTTGCGGGCCATGGCCGCGGTCCTGGTGGTGATGGTCCACACCGCGTTCGACTCCGGGCTCACCAACCGCTCGTCGCTCGGGATCTACACCGCCCGCCTCGAAATCGGCGTGGCCGTGTTCTTCCTCATCTCGGGCTTCCTGCTCTACCGGCCCTTCGC
>JBEKVE010000122.1:0-8884 GCA_049514335.1 Acidimicrobiales bacterium | reverse complement strand
ATCTCCTCCACCGCCGTGGGCACGAGCGCCGGGTCGTTGCGCAGCCGGGGCCACTGGTCGGGGTGATCGGCGAAGGCCACGAGGCCCGAGGCGAGCAGGTCGCGCGTCGTCTCGTTGCCGGCCACGAGGAGCTGCACCAGGAACATGGCGAGCTCGTCGTCACTGAGCTGCTCGCCGTCCACCTCGACCTGGGCCAGCTGGGTGAGCACGTCGGGCCGAGGATTGGCGCGCCGCTCCTTGGCCGTGCCCACGAGGTAGCCGATCATGTCGCCCAGCAACTCGTTGCGCCGCTCCTCGGGCCAGTCGGTGGCGCCGGGGATGACGGCTTCGGACCACTCGTAGCAGCGCTCCCACTCGTCGTCGGGCAGGCCCAGGATCTCGCTGATGACGAGGAGCGGCAGGGGCACGGCCAGGCGCGCCACCACGTCGGTGGGCGTGCCGGGGTCGATGCGCTCGACGAGCGCCTTGGTGCGGGCCCGGATCACCGGCTCGAGGCCGCGCGCCACCGACGGCTTGAAGGCGGGCTGCACCAGTCGCCGGTACCGGGTGTGGACGGGTGGGTCGGAGTGCATCATCGTGGGGGGCGACGCGTAGGTCGTGCCGATCTCGTCGACGAGGATCCCCCGTCCGGCGCAGAACGTGTCGTGGTCGTTCTCGATGGCCGACACATCGGCGTGACGCGCCACGGCCCAGAAGCCGCGCTCCTCGTTCCACGCCACGGGCGCCTCGGCCCGCAGCCGGGCGTACAGGGGATGGGGATCGGTGGTGTAGAGCGCGGGGTCGATCAACCGGGCCGCCAGGCGCGTTCCCGGTCTCGTCCCTCCCGACATGGGCGCACACCCTATGCCAACGGGTCGGGGAACCTCGGGGGTCGCCGCTCGGTGAGCGCGGCCACCCCTTCGGCGAAGTCGGGACCCGCCATCATGGCCCGCATGCGCTGCTCGGCGTCGTGTGTCGCCGTTGCGACGTCACGGTGCAGGTCGGCATAGAGCTGGTGCTTGGTGGCCGACAGGGAGGCCGGCGAGACCTCGGTGGCGAGCGTGCGGGCGTAGTCGTAGACGGCGTCCATGAGCGCGTCGGGAGCGACGACCCGGTTGACGAGGCCGATGTCGGCCGCCTCCCGGGCGAGCACGACCCGGCTCGACAGGAGGAGATCCGCCGCCCGGGTGAGCCCCACCAGACGGGGCAGCAGCCACGACAGCCCGAACTCGGCGGGGAGCCCGAGACGGCCGTGCGCCGTGGTGAGCTTGGCGCCGTCGGCGGCGAAGCGCAGGTCGCAGTAACAGGCCAGGGCGAACCCGACCCCGGCGGCGGGGCCGTTCACCGCCGCGATGATGGGCTTGGGGATGCCGAAGTGGTAGGCGAATTCGGCGTCGAACTCGGGTCGCACACCGAATCCCGGCGTCGCCAGTCCCGGCCCCGTGCCCGGGTCGTACCCGCCCCGTTCGACGTGACCCTCCAGGGCGCGGCTGTCTGCGCCGGCGCAGAAGCCGCGTCCCGCCCCGGTAACCACCACGACGCGCACCGAGGGTTCCGAGGCGGCCTGGGCCAGCAGGGCCCGGTACTCGGTGTTCATCCGGCCCGTCCAGCTGTTGAGGCGCTCGGGGCGGTCGAGGGTGATGGTGGCGACGCCACCGTCCTGGGCGTAGCGGGTCACCTTCAGCTCACCCAGCGCCGGCCCGTCCGCCATCACGTGCCATTCCTATCTCATGGGCCTCCCGCCGTCCCATGGGCCTCCCGCCGTCCCATGGGCCTCCCGCCGTCCCATGGGTCTCCCGCCGCCTCATGGGCCTCGCGCCACAACCCGGGTAGCGCGGCGCGGGCCAGGCCACCGTGCCGCGTGTTGTGACGCCGTTGGTCGCGCCGGGCTCAAGTTCGCCGGCCCGGTGTCGATCATCTTGTCGGACACCTTCAGTTCCAACCCCACACTCCAGCATCCCCAACGTCGAGAGCCCCCACCGAAAGGTGGGGGTTTTCGACGTTCGGGGCCATGGTGGCGCCGCCACCCGGCCTACCATCTCGCCCCATGCCTGGCCCGGTGCTCGCGGCGTTCGACCCCGGCCGCCCGTCGCCGTTCGGGCGCCACGGCATGGCGCGCACCGTGGTGGCGAACCCCGTCACCGCCCTGCTCGTGCAGCGGGCTCTCGTCATGGAGGTCGCCCATCCCTCGGTGGCGGCCGGCGTCGAGCACCACAGCCGGTTCCGTTCCCACCCGTTGCGCCGCGCCTGGGTGACGGCCGATGCCGCGCTGCGGCTCACCTTCGGTGACGACGAGGTGGCGCGTGGAGCTGTGCGTCAGATCTACCGCGTCCACGACCGCATCAACGGTCCCGTGGACGCGGCCGGACCGGCGACGGACGAGGCATGTCCGTCGGGCTCCTACACCGCGCACGACGCGTCACTGCTGCTGTGGGTGTGGGCGACGCTCGTCGACACGGCCGAGACGGCGTACACCCGATGGGTACGCCCTTTTGAGGTGCACGAGGGAGCGGCCTTCTACACCGAGATGCGGTCGATGGGTTCGTTCCTCGGCATCCCCGTCGACATGCTGCCCCCCGACCGCGTCGCCTTCGCCCGTTACGTGGACGACGTCCTCGACGATGAGCGCCTGGGGTCGTCCGACACGAGCCGGCGCATGGCCCGCCAGGTGCTGTGGTTCTCGCACTGGAGTGTCCCGCCTGCCGCTGTGTGGCTCCAGCGCGTGCTCGCCCTGGCCACGCTCGATCCCCGCGTCGTGCACCGGCTGGACCTGCAGCCCTGCCGGGCCGACGTGGAGGCGGGCCGCAGGGTCGATGGCTTGCTGTCCTCCTACTACCGACGCCTGCCCCGGCTCCCGGCGCGGCTGCCGGCGCGGCTCCCGTCGTTGTACGTGCTGTTTCGTCGCCCGAGCATCGGGCTCGCCGACCACCTGCGACGCCTGCCGGCTCTGCTCCGGTAACGCGTCGAAGCCGGTGGCGTCGACCAGGTGCCGGACGGCCGACGGCCCGTGACCCCTGCGAGCGTCGAGCGCGGCCCGGACCTGCGGCTCGGCCGCAGGAGGCTGCGGGGAAATCTCGCGCACAAGAACTGATGACAAAATTGTCTTAATGTGTCCCCCGGGGGGGTCACGTCTCGACGTGGCCATCATTAGGAAGCGCCGACGTGCGGGCGGTGCCATGCCCGATCCTGTTCCCGAGGAGCACAGACAGCAACCTGTGCTGCGTACTGGTGTTCTTGGGCGAAGTGTCGATGACGCCCCGTCCAATATCGGCGGCCGCTCCGACCTCGGTGCTTCGCCCTCGCGTCGACCCGGAGGGCGCATCAACGTGGCCCTCGTCGATAGCCATACCGTGGTGCGAGAGGGTTTGCGCGCCCTCATCGACGGCCAGGACGACCTACGCGTCGTGGATGGAGCCCAGACCCTGCGCGGCGCCCTCGCCTTCGAGACGTCGCCCGATGTCATCGTCACCAGCCTCGAGCTGCCCGACGCCCAAGGTGATGTGATCATCACCGGCCTGCGTCAGCGATTTCGCGACTCATCGGTGGTCGTGCTGTGCGTGGTGGACCGTCCCGCCTTCGTGCAGCAGATGCTGGCGGCGGGAGCCAACGGCTACCTGCTCAAGACGGCCTCTGCACACGATCTCTTCGACGGGATCCGCGCCGTGGCCGGTGGGGGCACGTTCCTGCAGGCGTCCCTGGGTGTCATGCTGGCCCGCTGGCGCGACGGCACGGGGGGAGACGGCCCCGGGGGGAACATCCTGTCGCCGCGCGAAGTGCGCGTTCTCGGTCTGGTGGCCATCGGTCACACCAACGCCGAGGTGGCCGCACTCCTCGGTGTCAGCCTGCGCACGGTGGAGACGCACCGCGCCAGGCTGCTCATGAAGCTGGGCCGGCCGAGCCGGGCCGAGCTGGTCCGCTACGCCACCGAGCTCGGGCTCATCGGTCCTGTCGCGCACGGGGGGTGAAGACGCCCGGTCGGGTCACCACCGCCGACGACGGGTGCCGCGTCGCTTGCCGCGGGCGAAGGCGAAGCCGGCCAGCCAGCACACGAAGAACACGGCCGCCAGGATCCACAGGAGATGGACGAGGAATCCGAACCCGACGAAGACCAGCGCCACCACTAGGAACGCAACAAGGAGACACCCCACCACTTCCACGGTAGTCCGCCCCTTCCGACGCCCGCCCGGCGTGTCAGTCAGGGGGTCGTGGCACGACTTTCGTCACCGGCGTCGATGGACCTGACGACGGGGCAGGGGTTGCCGGCGGCCACGACCCCGGCCGGGATGCCGCGCACCACGACACTTCCCGCGCCGATCGTCGACCCGGCGCCGATGTGCACGCCCGGGGCACACCACCAAGCGGCCCGCGAGCCACACGTCCGATCCGATGGTCACCGGCGCCGCCAGCTCGAGACCGCTCCGGCGGGCGCCCGGGTGAAGGGGGTGCGACGCGGCATAGAGGTGCACGCCGGGACCGACCTGCACGTCGTCGCCGATCTCCACCCGGGCGCAGTCGAGGATCACGCACCCGGTGTTCACGAACACCCGCGAGCCCACAGAGGTGTTGCGCCCGTAGTCACAGAAGAAGGGGGGCACGATGGCCACGTCCGCACCCACCGACCCGAGTAGTTCGGCCAGCACGGCGACGTCAGCAGTCGCCGTGGGAGCGCCGGCGAGCGCGTGCGTGAGGCGCTGGCCGTGCCCGCTTGGTCACGAGCTCGGGGTCGGCGGGGCTGTAGAGCTCGCCCGCCAGCATCTTGTCCTCCTGGCGTTCCCAGGCGACGCCACGGTCGTGCAGGGTCGGCGCCGGGCGAGCGTTCTGCCTGGTCAGAAGGGTTTTCTGCCGGGGCCCACATTTTTCTGGAGAAATGCTCAAGGTGTGGGCCCGACGTGCCGATACCAATCGGGGAGATTCTGGCGGCCGGCGGCGTGATCGGCCCAGACGGGCGGACGGGGGTGGCGCCACGCCCGGGACGGCGGCGGACCCGACCCTGTGACCTGGTCTTCCGCGGCTAATGACAACAGGGTCCCGTGCCGATGTTGTTGCCATGTGGCGGCGCCGAGGCACGGGATCACCGGGAACCATGAGTGAGCGCCGCCCCGACTCATCGGCGGATCCCGACGCCATGTTCGTCGGCCCGCCGGCCACGGACGACAGCGACCGGATGCAGGATCCCGGCACGCCATCAGCCCAGAGCATGACGCCCGCCGACCTGGCCGCGCCGGACCGAGCCGAGGCCGTGACCGCGCTCGGTGCCATCGACGCCGGGGCCGGGAGCGAGCCGTCCGCCAATGTCCTGCCGAACGTCGTGGTGTCGACACCGGTCACCGAATTGGCCTTCAGGGGTGGTGCAGTCCAGGCCGCCACGGCCAACGGCGAGGAGTCACCAGACGCCATCGAATCGACCTTCGTGGTCGCCGGTCCGATCGCCACCGAGGGGCCGGTCTTCGACACCGTGCCGCCGGCACAAGCCAAGGCTGTGCCGGAATTGGCGACGGAGCTGGCGACGGAGCCGGCGTCTGCGCCGGCGTCCGGGGACGTCACGGGGCAGGACGAAGCGCACGGCGAGCAGCCGCCGGCGTCCGAGCGTTTCATGGCGCGTCGCCGCAGGGCGCGAGCCGAGCGCAAGGACCACGGTGCGGACGAGCCAGCGCTCCCGGTCCAGGCGGCGGAGGGTCATGCCGAGGGTCCCACACCCACCGAGGCCGCTGACGTCGTGGAAGAGCGCAGGCGCGTCACGGCCGCTGCCAGCCCGGACACCGAGGTCACGGACGCGGCCGTCACGTTCACGGCCGTCGCCGCGCACGGAACGCCGATCTCCGGCGAGATCGACGACCCGGGAACGCCCCGCACCTCGGAGCCGGCCCCAATTGCGGAGATGGCCAAGGGGCGAAGGAAGAAGAAAGAAGCAAAGAAGGGCGTGGCGGCCAAGACCGTCGAGTCGGCGAAGGTCGCCGACGCAGCGCAGCGGCCCGGAGCCGCAGCGCTCTCCGAAGCGCTGGCCACGGCCGAGTCCCCGGTGAAGGCCGAGCCCCCGGTGGACGTGGTTCCCGCCAAGACCGGGGACAAAGAGCAGCGCAACACGACGGTGCCGGCGGTGCGCCGATCTTCACGTGCCGGGGCGGTGGCCCTGCTCGTCGTCGTGGCGCTGGCCGGACTGGGCACGGCCACCGTGGCAGGACGGCAATGGGGGAGTGTGGTGAACCAGCGGGATCGCCAGTCCTTTGACCGTCGGGCGCAGACGGTGGCGGCTCGGGTGGCCTCGGTCCTCCAACGCGACGCCGACGTCACCACCACGGCGGCCTCCATCGAGGCGCAGGACCCCCAGTTGAGCAACGCCGGCCTGTCGGAGTGGTTCACGACCCTCACGACCGGGCACGTCCCCAACGCCCTCGGCGCGACCTTCATCCAGCCGGTCCTCGATTACCAGCTGGCGCTCTACCGGGTCCTCGTCGACAGCGACCCCACCAGCGCGTTGCGGTCGGGTGGCTCCTTCAGCATCCTGCCGAGCACGGCGACCTCTCCGTACTGCCTGACCCGTCTGCTCGCCCTCGACCCTGCCGTGCGCAGCGCCGGAGACGCCGCGCTGCCCCCCGGGCTCGACTGGTGTGCCACGCCCGCCGGGTCCGCCCTGTCGGCGGCGCGCGACACCGGGACGCCCGCGGTGGCCAAGGTGGTGGCGCCCGACGAAGGGACGTTGACGGGCCTCGAGCCCGCCGGAAAGACACCGGACGCGGCCCAGATCCAGACGCTCAAGTCGATCGAGGGGGCACTCGGCCAGGCCGTGGTGTTCTTCGCCCCCGTCTACAGCCAGACGGCGCCGGCCACGGAGGCGGCGCGCCTGGCCTCGTTCGAGGGATGGGTGGGCGGCATCTTCGACACCGGCACCGTTCTGGCCGGCGCTGGGGTCGGGCACAACGCCCTCAACGTGACGCTGGCCGCCCGCAACCCCGGGGCGGCGCTCACGACCGTTGCATCTGAGGATGCCGTCACCACCGCCACGACCCTGGTCGACTCGGTGCACACCCAGGCGGGCGGTCGTTGGGTCATCACCGTGGCCCGCCCGCCCGTCACCGGTTGGGCCTCCGGTACGCGGCAGGGACTCGTGGTGGGCGGCGTGATCGTGCTGGCCACGCTGGCCGTCCTGGGCGTGATGGGGGTCCTGTTGCGCCGCCGCCGGGCCGTCGTCGCCCCTCCGGCGGCGGTGGTGGCCGAGCGCGCCGGGGACGTCGACCACATGGCGCTGCACGACCTGCTCACGGGACTGCCCACCCGGCCGCTCATCGTCGACCGGACCGAGCAGATGCTGGCGCGCAGCCGCCGCAGCAAGCTGCCCATGGCCGTTCTCGTCATGGACCTCGACGGGATGGACGCCTTCAACGAGCGTCACGGCCGTGCCCGTGGCGACGAACTGCTCACGGCTGTGGCGGAGCGCCTCGTGGCCGTGCTGCGCGAGGCGGACACCGTGGGTCGCCAGGATGGCGACGAGTTCGTCGTCCTCACCGACGGTGCCTCTCTGACAGCCGGGCCCGAGCTCGTGGCCGAACGGCTCATCGGCGTCCTGCGAGAACCCTTCCACCTGGGGGAGGGCGACGACGAGCCGGTCTCGATATCGGCTTCGGTGGGCATCGCCCTCGGCCCCCGCATCGACGCGGCCAGCCTTCTGGAGGATGCGCACACCGCTTTGACCGAGGCAAAGGCGGCGGGCGGGGCCCGCTACTCGCTGTTCGGCCAGGACATGCCCATGGCGCTCGAGGGACGCAAGGCCTTCGAGACGGAGCTGCGCATCGCCGTCGCCTCCGACCAGTTCTTCCTCCGTTACCAGCCCATCTTCGACATCGACACACGCACCACCACGGGCGTCGAGGCCTTGCTCCGTTGGCAGCACCCCACGCGCCGCGTGATCCCGCCCGACCACTTCCTGCCCGTGCTCGAGGAGACGGGACTGATCCTCCCTCTGGGTCGCTGGGTGCTGCTCGAGGCATGCCGGCAGGGTGCACTCCTGCACGCCAAGGGCTACCGGATCGCCATGTCGGTCAACGTCTCGGCCCGACAGCTCGAATCCGAGACGATCGTCGACGATGTGCGCGACGCCCTCGACGAGACGTCGTTCGCCGCGCACGCCCTGGTGATCGAGGTGACCGAGACGACCCTCATGCGCGACACGGCGCTCATGGTCGAGCGCTTGATCGCGTTGAAGTCCCTCGGTGTCCGCATCGCCATCGACGACTTCGGCACGGGCTACTCGACGCCGGCCTATCTCCGGCAGTTCCCCATCGACATCTTGAAGATCGACCGCTCTTTCATCAGCTCGATGATCACCACCCGCGACTCCTCGATGCTCATCCACACCCTCGTCCAGTTCGGCAAGACGCTCGGGCTCGAGACCATCGCCGAGGGGATCGAGGAGGAGGGCCAGCTCGATCCGCTCCTGGCCGAACAGTGCGACACGGGGCAGGGGTTCCTCTACGGTCGCCCGCTCTCGCCCACGCAGCTCGACATCTTCCTGCGCACCCATCTGACGCAGGAGCCGCCGTTGTGGGTGGTCCCCCCCATGCAGGGCACCCGCTAGACCCTGCATCCGCCGGACCCAGCGCCCACAGGCGGGGTCTCGCGCTCCTCGCCCGGGCCGTCCCCTTCGTCGGCGGCCGGTCTGGGCTCACCTGGACCGGTGCCATGATGGAGTTGGTCCGGGGCCGGGACCGAGGAGGGGACGCAGGGTGGGACGCACCGCACCGGTGAGCACATGGGCGAGCGACTTCGACGTGCTCGACCCGGCCTACGTGGCCGATCCCTTCGCCATCTGGGACGAGCTGCGCACGAGCTGTCCCATCGCCCACAGTGAACGGCGGGGGAGCACGTGGCTTCCGACCCGCTACGAGGACGTCACTGCCATCGCCCACGA
>JBEKVE010000121.1:0-9014 GCA_049514335.1 Acidimicrobiales bacterium | reverse complement strand
TCGAGGCCGCGCTTGTCGCGCAGCTCCCGGAGCATGAGCGACTCGTAGTCGAAGCTCTTCGTGCACAGAAGGGCGATGGTGAGCGTGACGGCATCGATGCGGTGCGCGCCGGTCGGCCACCGTCTGGCCTGCATGGCCCGGATGCCCTGGATCTCGCACGGCGTGCCCACCACCGCCAGGCGCGGCCGGGGTGGCAGGTCGTAGCGGCTCAGGTCGAGCTCGGCCAGGGCCATGGTCTGGTTGTAGAAGCTGCCCGCCGCGGCCACGATCTCCTTGGCCGTGGTGGCCACGGTGGCCACGCCCTTCCAGGGCTCGTCGGGATCGTCACTGGGGCGCGACACGAGGGCGCCGTCGATGTCGCCCCCGGCCAGCAGGGCGAGCAGCATGGCGGTGACCACCCCACCGTCCTGGACCTCGTCGGCGGGGACGCCGGCTCGCACCGCGTAGGACCCCTGCACCACACCCAGACCGTCACCGGGGGGGCCACCGGTGAGCTTCCAGTAGGTGTCGGCCGCATCGGACTTCACCACCAGCGGTGCCTCGCCGGCGACGGCGCTCGGCGTCGAGGGCGGCCACAGGGCCTCGTAGCGAAGCCCGCCGCGGGGGCAGAAGTCCCAGCACAGCGAGCACCCCGTGCACATCTTGACGAGCTCGGGGAGCCCGGTGTCGGCCCCCACGCCGATGGAGTTCGACGGGCACACGGCGACGCACGTCCCGCACTGGATGCACCGGTCGGCGAAGATCACACCCGCCTCGAGCTCCCAGAACCACGTCTTGCCGGGAGGCTCGACGACACCGTTCATCTCGTCACGAATGGCAAAGCCCTTCATGGTGTCCCCGATCGCGCGTCGATGGTCTCGAGACCGGCCAAGGTGGCCGCCAGCTCTTCGTTGGGCACCCGCCGGGCCCAGTTGTAGAAGGGCTCGTCGGCACGCCGCTCACCGTGGTAGCGGCGCACCACGCGCAGCAGCGCTTCGGGCACGTCGTCCACCGGGCGGGCGTTGTCGATCCAGTCGATGAATGCGGCGTCGGGGCCGAGGGAACCGCCCATGCCGATGTCGACGGCCTCCTCGATGCGCTCGCCCACGTGGGCGGTGTCGCCCCGGAACCCGATGTCGGCGATCTGGGGCTGGGCACACGACGCCGGGCACCCCGAGAAGTGCATGCGGATGATCCCCGCATCGGGGCGCCGCGTGGTGGGCGACGCCACCGCCGTCTTCGTCGCGCCCGTGGCGGCAGACGGCGCCAGCTCCCCGGCCAGCTGGCCGTCGAGCCAGCGCGCCCAGGTCACGGCGCGCTCCTTGGTCTCCACGACGGCGAAGCGGCAGAACTCGCTGCCCGTGCAGGCCACCACGCCCCGCTCGAAGGGCCCCGGGAACGGTGAGTACTTGGCCAGCAGCTCCTCGGCCAACAGGGCCTCGAGGCGGTCGTCGGGCACGCCGGTGAGCACGAAGTTCTGGTCGGTCCCGAGCCGCAGCGTGCCGTCCCCGTAGGTGCGGGCCAGGCGGGCCGCCTCCACCAGCTCGATGCCCGACATGCGGCCCACCGGCACCGAGCACCCCACGTAGCTGAGGCCGGGCTGGCGCTGGGGGTGGACCCCCACGTGATCGCCCCGGTAGCGGGTGGTGAGCTCCTCCCCCGCCGGGTGCAGCTCGAGACGGGTGCGCGCCGCCAGCTCGGCGCGGAACTGCTCGGCGCCGAGCTCCTGGACCAGATAGCGCATGCGGGCCAGGCCCCGGTTCTCGCGGTTGCCGAGCTCACCGAAGAGCTGGGCGACGGCGCGGGCGATCTCGGTCGCCTGCTCGGGGAGCACGAACACGTCGATGTCCGACGCCATGCGCTCCCCGTCGGAGAGCCCCCCGCCCACGAGCACGTTGAACCCGAGGGCGCCGTCCGCCGACCGCGCCGGCCACATGCCGATGTCGTTGATCTCGGCCTGGGCGCAATCCTCGAGGCAGCCCGTCACGCTCATCTTGAACTTGCGCGGCAGGTTGGCGTACTCGCGGTTGCCGGTGAAGAACTCCGAGATGGCGCGGGCCACGGGCAGGGCGTCGAGCACCTCGTGGGCGTCCACCCCCGACACCGGGCAGCACAAGACGTTGCGGGCCGAGTCGCCGCACGCCTGGACCGTGGTGAGCCCGACGTCGGCGAAGCGCTCCCAGATACGGGGCACGTCGCCGATGCGGATCCAATGGATCTGGATGTCCTGGCGGGTGGTGAGATCGGCGTAGCGGTTCCCGAACACAGCGCTGTCGTCGGGACCCTCACCGAAGGCGTCGGCCACCACCCCGATCTCGCGCGCCTGGTCGGCGGTGAGCACCCCGCCCGGGATCTTGATGCGCAGCATGAAGGCGTCGCCGCCCTGGCGCTGGGGGTAGAGGCCAACCCACTTGAGGCGCTCCACCTCTCCCGGCACCGCCGCGATGGCGCCGGGGCCTTCCTTGGCGTAGCGGGAGATGACGGCGTCGGCCACGTCCAGGGGATGGCGCTCGAGCTTCCACCGCTCCACCTGGTTGAGCTCGCCCACCCGGCGATACGGCCGGGTGAACTGCATGGCCCGCTCGTTGCCCCTGATGTCGACCCCGAGGGGCCTGTCCCGGTCGCGCGCCATCAACCGTGCAGACCGCACTCGGTCTTGCCGCTCCCCGACCACCGTCCGGCCCGGGGGTCCTCACCGAGTGCCACCGGCCGCGTGGTCGGCGCGCATCCGATGGAGCGGTAGCCCTGCGACAACAGCGGGTGCGTCGGGAGCCCGTGGTCGACCTCGTAGTGGGCGATGTCGTCGTCGGTCCACGTGGCCAGCGGGTTCACTTTCACCATGGCACGGGCCTCGTCCCACCCCACGATGGGGGCGTCGGACCGGGTGGCGGCGTCGGTGCGCTTCAGGCCGGTGATCCAGGCGCGGCGTCCGGTGAGGGCGCGGGCGAGAGGGGCCACCTTGCGCAGCTCGCAGCAGCGCTCGGAGCCGCACGGCCAGGCGTCGGCCTCGGGCCCGGGGTGCACGACGCGCAGGTTGAGGTCGTAGCGGGCCCGCACCTCCTCCACGTAGGCGAGCGTCTCGGGAAAGTGGAAGCCGGTATCGAGGAACAGCACCTCGACGGCGGGGTCCACAGCCACGGCGAGGTCCACGATCACGCAGTCCTGGAAGGAGCAGGCCAGGCTGATGTCCCGGCCGAAGCGCTCGAGCGCCCAGGCCAGCACCTTGCCGGCCGGCGCCGTCTCGAATTGGGTGGAGAGCGCCGCCAGTTCTTCGACGTCGACGCCCGTCTCCAGCCCTGTGCCCACGGCGGCCCTCCTGTTCGGGCCCGGCGGTGCCGGGCCCGGCGGTGGCACCGACTCCCGGGGGTGGGAAGCCGGTGGTCCATCCTCGACGCTATGGCGGGCAGGGACTTGTCCGGCCCGTCGCCCACTACTATAGATGACTAATCAGATCAGGTTTTCACCCTTTTCGGGTGGGACCGGAGTACGAGCCCCGCAACATCGGAGCGGCCAGCCATGACCACCATCATCGACGCCCCCCACTCCGGCGACGCCGGCGCTGACGGACCCGGTCGCCGGAGGAGGCCCGACCACCTGGACCTCCTCGAGGCCCATGCCGTGTTCGTCCTGCGGGAGGTGGCCGCCGAGTGCGAGCGGCCGGTGCTGCTGTTCAGCGGGGGCAAGGACTCGGCGGTGCTGCTCCGCCTGGCGCAGAAGGCCTTCCGGCCGGGACGCCTCCCCTTCCCCGTGCTGCACGTCGACACCGGGCACAACTTCCCCGAGGTGCTCGAGTACCGCGACAAGACCATGGCCGACCTCGGTGAGGAGCTCCTGGTGGCCTCGGTGCAGGACTCCATCGACGGGGGCCTCGTGCCCGACCCCGGGCCCCGTGGGTCGCGCAACCGTCTGCAGAGCGCCACGCTGCTGGCGGCTGTCACCGCCCACGGGTTCGACGCCTGCATCGGCGGGGCGCGCCGCGACGAGGACAAGGCGCGGGCCAAGGAGCGGATCCTGTCCTTCCGCGACGCCTTCGGGCAGTGGGACCCCCGCAACCAGCGCCCCGAGCTGTGGCAGCTCTACCACGGCCGGGTCCGCACCGGTGAGCACCTGCGGGCGTTCCCTCTGTCGGACTGGACCGAGCTCGACGTGTGGCGCTACGTCCGGCGCGAGGAGATCGCCCTCCCCTCCATCTACTTCGCCCACCGCCGCCCCGTGGTCGAGCGCCAGGGCATGGTGCTGGCGGTGTCGGAGTGGGTCGAGCCGACCCCCGGCGAGCAGGTCGAGGAGGAGACGGTCCGCTTCCGCACCGTCGGCGACGCCACCTGCACAGGGGCGGTGCGCTCCGGGGCCCGGACCGTCGACGAGGTCATCTCCGAGGTGGCCACGGCCCGCGTGAGCGAGCGGGGCGCCACCCGGGCCGACGACCGCTTCTCTGAGACCTCGATGGAGGAGCGCAAGCGCGAGGGCTACTTCTGAGATGCCCGCTTCTCCTGACACCGGCGCCGATCCGGGCTCTGCCCTGTTGCGCCTGGCCACCATCGGCTCGGTCGACGACGGCAAGTCCACGCTGATCGGCCGCCTCCTGCACGACACCAGGCAGCTGTTCGAGGACCAGCTCGAGGCGCTGTCCTCGGCCAGCCGCCGCCGGGGTGCCGACGGCGTGGACCTGGCCTTCGTCACCGACGGGCTGCGCGCCGAGCGCGAGCAGGGCATCACCATCGACGTGGCCTACCGCTACGCCTCCACGCCGCGGCGCACGTTCGTCATCGCCGACTGCCCCGGCCACGTCCAGTACACGAGGAACATGGCGACGGGGGCCTCGACCGCCGATCTGGCCGTGGCCGTGGTGGACGCCACCACCGGCATGCGGGAGCAGACGAGGCGTCATCTGTGCATCGCCGCGCTCCTCGGGGTGCGCCACCTCGTGGTGGTGGCCAACAAGATGGACCTGACGGGGTGGGACCGCGCCGCCTACGAGGCGGTCGACACCGAGGCCAGGGCGCTGGCGCTGCGGCTCGGCATCGACAGCGTCCGCACCGTGCCGGCGTCCGCCCTCCTCGGTGACAACGTCGTCGAGTCGTCGACGCTCACACCGTGGTACTCGGGCCCCACCGTGCTCGGTGCGCTCGAGGAGGCACCGGCCGGTGCCTGGGCCGGGCAGGACGGCGGGACCAGGCTCCCGGTGCAGTGGGTGGTGCGCCACCGCGGCGGGGGCCGCAGCTACGCCGGCATGGTCAACGGTGGCACGCTGCGCCCCGGGGACGAGGTGGTCGTGCTCCCCGGCGGTCAGCGGAGCCGGATCACCTCGGTGGAGACCTTCGACGGGCCCCTCGACGAGGCCTCGGCGGCGCTGTCGGTGACGGTGCGGCTCGCCGACGAGCTGGACGTGTCGCGCGGCGACCTGATCGCTTCGGTGGAGGATCCACCGAGCGTGGAACGCGAGTTCGACGCCACCGTGTGCTGGTTCGCCGATGCGCCGCTCGAAGCGGGGAGGCGGTTCCGGGTCAAGCACACCACCCGACTGGCGCCCGCCCAGGTGCTGTCGGTCGCCGGTCGCCTGGACGTGGACACCCTCGAGCTCGACCCGGCCACCGCGCTCGGGGCCAACGACATCGGGGTGGTGCGGTTCGTGGTGGGCACGCCCCTCGTGGTCGACCCGTACCGACGCAACCGGGTCACCGGGAGCTTCGTCGTGATCGACGAGCTGACCCACGCCACGGTGGCGGCGGCCATGGTGGGGGCGCCGGCCCTGGCCCTGTCACCCTCGGCTTGAGCGTGCCGACACCACCGCGCCGCGCCACCGGGGCGATCCCCGAGGGGCGTTGAGCATGGACGGGGACGCGCCCGTCTACCCGGTGGGTCTGGTCGTGAAAGGGCGCCGCTGCCTGGTGGTGGGAGGCGGGCACGTGGCAGCGCGCAAGATCGCCGGCCTGTTGACGTGCGGGGCGGCAGTGACGGTCGTGGCACCCGAGGCGCACGTGGCCGTGGGCGAGTTGGCCCGGGCGGGACTGATCGCCGCCATCGACGAATCACCCCTCGACGTGCATCTGCGCCCCTATACCCCCGGCGAGGCGGCGGAATTCTCCCTGGTGGTGGCGGCCACCGGCGTCCCCGACGTGGACGACGCGGTGTTCCGTGACGCCTCCGCGGCCGGCGTGTGGGTCAACGTCGCCGACGACAAGGAGCGCTGCACCTTCCTCCTCCCCGCCGTAGGACGCGACGGGTCCGTGACCGTGTCGGTGTCGACCGGTGGCGCCAGTCCCGCCCTGGCGGGATGGCTGCGCGACCGCGCCGTGGACGCGCTCGGCACCGGCGTCGGCGAGCTGGCGGCGTTGCTCGAAGAGGGGCGGCGACGGGTCCAGGCGCAGGGCATGTCGACCGAGAACGTCGACTGGACGACGCTGCTCGAGGGACCGGTTCCGGCCCTCGTGCGCGCTGGGCACCTCGCCGAGGCCCGTGTCGCGCTCGACGCGTTTCTCGCCCCCTACGTGGAGAGGCGCACGTCTCCACCCGCCTGACGTGCACCGGTGGCTCCGGCACGCTGCACCCGAGCCACACCACGCGTCCGTCGTGCCCGCAGCGCTCTCGTCGGCCCCGAGCGCATGGCGCGGCGCCCCACGGGCGCGCCACGGCGCCATCGGCAATACTTTGCCGGTGCCCACGACGGAGATGGCCACGGCCACGGCGACTCGCCCCGACGAGCGCCCGGCGACGGAGCGAGCGGCGGGGCGTGTACCCGGGGGACGTCCTGTCCCCGGGCACGCCGATAGCGCGCTGGAGCCCAACGACGAAGAGGTGACCGAGGCGATCATCCTCGCCAGCCGCGCCCTGGTCGGCATCGCCATGCGCTCCCTGGCCGGCAACGCCGACGATGTCACGCTCCCGCAATACCGCACGTTGGTCGTTCTCGCCTGCGGCGGGCCCCGCCGGCTGGCGGACCTGGCCGAGGCGCTCGGTGTCAGCCCGTCCACCGCCACGCGCATGTGCGACCGCCTGGTGCGCAAGGAGCTCGTGTCGCGCACCCGCGACGAGCTCGACCGCCGCGAGGTCAAGCTGGCCATCACGGCGGCCGGTCGCCGCATCGTCGCCGACGTCACCCACCGTCGTCGCGACGAGGTGAGCGATCTGCTCGGTGCCATCCCGGTGCCGCTCCGGCGCCAGCTCGTCAGCTCGCTCACCCTGCTGGCGGCGGCGGCGGGCGAGGGGCCCGAGCTGCACTGGGCCCCGGGCTGGTCCTGAGGCCGGGCTGGTCCTGAGGCCGGGCTGGTCCTGAGGCCGGGCTGGTCCTGAAGCCGGGCCGGTCGGCGGCCTAGGACCTCCAGACCGACTTCACCTCGCAGAACTCCTTGATGCCGAGATCGGCGAGCTCACGCCCGTACCCCGAGCGCTTGGTGCCCCCGAAGGGAAGTTCGGGAGTGGAGGCGACCATGGCGTTCACGAACACCATGCCCACATCGAGGTCTTGGACGAACCGCTCGCGCTCGTCGGCGTCCTCGGTCCACACGCTCGCTCCCAGTCCGAATCCGGTGTCGTTCGCCTTGACCAGCGCGTCGGCGGCGTCCTGTGCCTCGTGCAGCAGCGCCACCGGGCCGAACACCTCCTCTTCGAAGACGCGCATGGCGGGGGTGATGCGGGCGATGACGGTGGGGCGGTAGAAGAACCCGGGCCCCTCCCCCGACGCCCCTCCGCACAGGATGGCGGCACCGTGGGCGCGGGCGTCCTCCACCTGCTCGTGGACATCGACGCGGCCCTGCGCCGTGGCCAACGGTCCCACCCCGGTGGCGGGTTGCATGGGGTCGCCGACAACGAGTCCTTCCATGGCGGCGACGAACGCTTCCTCGAAGGCGTCGTACACGTCGGTGTGGACAATGAAGCGCTTGGCGGCGATGCAGCTCTGCCCGTTGTTCTGCGTACGGGCCTGCACCCCCACGGCCACGGCCCGCTCGACGTCGGCCGACGCCAGCACGACAAAGGGGTCGCTGCCCCCGAGCTCGAGCACCGACTTCTTGAGGGCCCGTCCGGCGGTGGCGGCCACGGAGCGCCCGGCGGCCTCGGACCCGGTGAGGGTCACGGCGCGAACCCGATCGTCCTCGATGACCCCGTCGACCCTCCCCGATTCGATGAGCAACGTCTGGAAGGCGCCGGCGGGATAGCCGGCCCGGCGGAACACATCCTCGATGAGCAGGGCGGTCTGGGGCACGTTGGAGGCGTGCTTGAGCAGACCGACGTTGCCGGCCATGAGGCCCGGCGCCGCGAACCGCATCACCTGCCACAGCGGGAAGTTCCACGGCATGACGGCCAGGACCGGGCCCATGGGCCCGTATCGCACGAAGCTCTGGCGGGCGTCGCTGTGCACCGGGACGTCGGCCAGCATGGATCGGGCGTGCTCGGCGAAGAACCGCAGGGCGGTGGCGCACTTGGCCGTCTCGGCCTTGGCCGAGGCGAAGGTCTTGCCCATCTCGGTGGTGAGCACGGCGGCGATGGCGGGCAGCTCCCCCTCGAGCAGCTCCGCCGCCGCCCGGGCCAGGTGCGCACGCTCCTCGAAGGACGTGGCGCGCCAGGTGGCGAAACCGGACTGGGCCGCGGCCAGCTTGGCCTGCAGCTCCTCGTCGGAGAGAGGCTCGAAGACCTTTTCGGTCTCCCCGGTGGTGGGGTTGACGGTGGCGATGGGCATAGTCAGATCATCCCCCACCTCCAGGGGCCCGACACGACGGCGTGCCAGACGACGCGCCCGTGCCGGCTCGGCGCCGCCGCTCCGGCGCCGTCGGGGGGATCGTCAGCCTTCGCCACCCGGGTCGGGCGGGGGCGGGGTCAACCCGAGCAGGGCCGGCAGGTCGCGCCGGCGCAGCTTGCCGGTGGCGGTATGGGGGAGCTCGCCCACCACGAAGTACGCCTTGGGGCGCTTGTAGGGGGCGAGACGCCGGGCGGCGTGCTGGCGCAGCGCCGGCTCGTGGGCGGTGCCCACCACCGCCGCGCACACGCGCTCACCCCATTCGTCGTCGCTCACGCCGAACACCGCCACCTCCTCCACGCCG
>JBEKVE010000120.1:0-9205 GCA_049514335.1 Acidimicrobiales bacterium | reverse complement strand
CGAAGAACCCGTGGGCCCCGCCCCCCTTGGCGTGGACGACGCGCTCGGGCACGCGCTCGCGGTTGAAGTGCTGCATCTTCTGCACGAGATACGTGTCCTGGAGGAGGATGGGCCCGTCCCGACCCACCGTGAGCGAGTGCTCGTCGCTCGTGGCCGGTATGCCGGCGTCGTTGGTCGTGTACCGGTGTTCGTCGCTCATGGAGCGCTCCTTTCCTTTCTCGGACTCCCGGCGACGATGCGGGGGCGGCACGCGGGGCACAGTCCCCAGAATGTGACCTCCGCTTCGTCGAGGAGGAATCCGTGGGTCTCCGATGGCGTGAGACAAGGTCGCCGGCCCACGGTGCAGTCGACGTCGGTGGTTGCACCGCACTGGCGGCACACGATGTGGTGGTGGTTGTCACCGACGCGCCGCTCGTAACGCGCCGGGCTCCCCGCCGGCTCGGTGCGCCGCGCCAGGCCCACCGAGACCAGCATGGCGAGGACGTTGTAGACGGACTGGGGGGAGACGGTTCCCAGATCGTCGCGGACCGCCCGGATGAGGGTCTCGGCGTCGGCGTGGGGGTGCCGTTCGAGCGCCGTCATCACCCCAAGGCGCACGGCGGTGACCCGCAGGCCCCGGGCGCGCAGGGCGTCGACGACCTCTTGCCGTGCCGCCGTTGCCCCCTCCGTCACCATGGCAGCAGCTTAGAGGGAGTCGTTTATTAGAGTCAATCCACTCAACTGCCGTGAGCCACGGCGGTGGGGTTCCGGGACGACAGCGACGCCAGATCGGAGAGGAGTACTCCGTGCAGTAGTCGTCGACGGCGAGGCGCAGGCCGAGGGCCTTCAGAGCCTCGAGTCGGGCGAGCGCCGTCTCGAGGTCCTCCATGAGGGCGCTCTCGGGAGAGGCCGCCGGTCAGGGCGCACACGGGAATGCCCACGCCGACCGCACTGAGATAGGTCGAGTAGGCGCGTCGAGGGATGTCTGGTCATCGTCACCGCGCTCGTCGCCCATGACGATCATGTGGGCGGCGATGGCTGATTGTGACCGTGGTCCCTACGCTGGGTGCGGGGCTAGCGTCGGTGTCGTGCCTGGGCCCGACGCCACCGACCCCGACGTGGCGCTCTCGCAGTTGGCGCCCGAGGCGAAGGCCCAGTGGGCGCAGAGCTTCGGCGAGGTCGCCCCGCACTATGAGCGGTACCGGCCCGGACCCCCTGCCGCTGCGGTCGACTGGCTCCTGCCGGGCCGTGTGGACAGGGCGGTCGACCTCGGTGCAGGCACCGGTGCCCTGACGCGGCTGCTCGTGGAACGGGCCGATGAGGTGGTGGCGGTCGAGCCCGACGACCGCATGCGCTCGGTCCTCGTCGCCGAGGTTCCCGGGGTTCGGACGATGGCGGGCCGAGGCGAGTCGATCCCCCTGCCCGACGCGAGCGCCGATGCCGTGGTTGCCTCGTCTTCGTGGCACTGGATGGACCCGGTTCCCGCCCTCACCGAGGTGGGTCGCGTCCTCGTCCCCGGAGGAGTGCTCGGGGTGCTGTGGTCGGGGCCAGATCCCGAGGGCCCGTTCCTGGCGCAGGCCCGGGCCATCCTGGCCCCCACCTCGGAGCAGACGCCGGCGGCGGCCGGATCGACGCTGGAGCAGGACGGTCCCCTCGCCACCGTCCTGAGCGCCGCCCGCCGCCCCGACTCGACGCTCGAGATCCCCGCCGGGGTGCCGTTCCACCAACCGGAGGAGGAGTCGTTCCGCTGGGACGTGGCGCTGAACGCCGATGATCTGGTCGGGCTCCTGGGTACGTTCAGTTGGGTCATCACCATGTCCGAGGACGAGCGCCAGCGCCTCTTCGCCGACACGAGGCGGCTTCTGCGCCAACACCTCGGGGTCGAGGGGGACGTCACCGTGGACGTCACCTTCCGCTGCGTCGCCTGGCGGACCCACCGCCAGACCTGAGCGAGCCAGGACCATCGGACGGGGGAGGGCGGCGTTCGCCGCTGAGAGCGCCGGCAGCGCCCGGGCTCACTCCAGGTGAGAGGCGTCGAGCCAGGTGTAGCCGTTCCACCGCACCCGCGATCTCCAGGTGGAGCCGTCCCAGTACGCCTGGTCGGCACCGTCGTCGGACACCGGGTACCAGCCGGCCTCGCCGGGAACATCGAGGGTGGCGAGGGGGGTGGCAGAGGCCGGCATCTCGGGCGGCGATGCCGGGCCGAAGGCGACGGTCCCGAGTCGCGACAGCCACGCATCGGCGTCCCCGGGCGTGAAGCGGTCGTCGGACCCGTCGGCGGAGACGTGACGGAGCCGTGCTCCCTCGGCGCGTTGGCCCGCGGTGCTGTGCCGGGCCTTGGTGGGTGTGGTGGCCAGGTACATGGCGAGCAGGGCGAACGGTCCGAGCAGGAGGCCGGTCACCGCCCACAGCCACACCGGCGCACCCCAGGCCGCGTACCCCGCCTCGGCCTCGAAGGTCCGGGCGCGCCACCAGCACAGGGCGGTGCACGGCACGACCCAGAGCAGCAGGGGGATCGCCGGGGCGAAGGCGACGGCGGGCAACGAGGACCTCGATTCTCGTTCGGAGCGTTCCGAGAGAATTCGGCACAGGTCGGGAACAGCTTGAGCACGCCCCCTTGGCCGCTGTGCGTGCCGCTCCGGCCGCCACCCGGGGTAGCCGTCCGCCAGGTGCTTCGTGCCCGCCGCCCGGCGGGAGAGCTGGCGGCGGCAGGAAAACGCGCCCTCGGCAGGACTCGAACCTGCGCCACCGGCTCCGGAGGCCGGTGCTCTATCCGCTGAGCTACGAGGGCTGGTGGTGCGCCTTCGAACGGGATCGTCCGGGGCGCCACGCCGGCCTCCGACTGTAGTCGTCGGGCCCGCAGCGACGGCCGGGCGCGTCCGCCGCCCCGACGTGCCCGCCGGGGTGACCCCGGCTGTGGCGCCCGGTGGCGAACGGTCTCGGCTCGGGTCCGTCCGGCGGCAATTGCGCCCATGGCTGTGGCGCGCCATCCTCGGCGGGACCATGCCCGCCCGCCTCGACATCGCCGTCGCCGTGAGTGCGGCGCTGTCCTCGCTCGGGGTGGAGGTCGACCCGGCCGCAGTGCACCTCGAGCGTCCCGCCCGACGAGAGCACGGTGACTGGTCGACCAACGTGGCCCTCGTGAACGCCAAGGCGCTCGGCCGCCCGCCCCGCCAGATCGCCGAGGACATCGCCGCCGCCCTGCGCCACGCGCCCCCGCCCCACATGCGCGCCGTGGAGGTGGCGGGCCCGGGCTTCGTGAACCTCCACCTCGAGCCGGGCTGGTTGCACGATGCCCTGGCCGAGGTGGTCGAGGAGGGTGAGGCCGGGTACGCCCGCACCGATCTGGGGGCGGGCGAGCACGTGCAGATCGAATTCGTCTCGGCCAACCCCACCGGGCCTCTGCACGTCGGCAACGGGTGGTGGGGCGCCTACGGCGACGCCATGGGACGCGTCATGGAGCGCTGCGGTTGGGACGTGCACCGCGAGTACTACGTCAACGACACCGGAGGCCAGATCCGTGCCCTCGGCGAGAGCCTCCTCGCTCGCCGTCGCGGTGACGCCGTCCCCGAGTCGGGGTACCAGGGCGAGTACGTGGCGGAGCTGGCCGCCCGCTACGAGGGTCCCGACGACATCACCGCGGCGGGCCGGTGGGCGGCCGAGCAGATCCTCGAGCACATCCGCGTCACCCTGGCGCGCATGGGCATCGCCTTCGACGAGTGGCACAGCCAGGCGTCGGTGGAGGAGAGCGGTGCCCTGGCCGAGACCTTCGAGCTCCTGCGGGCCAAGGGTCTCGTGGACGAGGAAGACGGGGCGCTGTGGTTCCGCTCCGAGCGCCTCGGCGACAACCGCGACCGCGTGCTCGTGAAGTCCAACGGCGACGCCACGTACCTGGCCGGGGACCTGGCGTACCACCGCGACAAGTTCCTCGTGCGGGGGTTCGACCGCGTCATCGACATCTTCGGCGCCGACCATGCCGGCCAGGTGAAGAGCCTCGTGCTCGGCGTCGAGGCCATGGGGGTGGAGCCGGGGCGCCTCGAGGTGAAGATCGGGCAGATGGTGTCGCTGGTCCAGGGGGGCGAGGCGGGTCGCATGTCCAAGCGGGCGGGCAACTTCGTGGCCCTCGACGAGCTGGTGGCCGACATCGGTGCCGACGCCACGCGGCTGTTGTCGCTCATGTCCTCCCTCGACCAGGCCACCGTCCTCGACCTCGATCTGGTGCGCAGCCAGTCGATGGAGAACCCCGTCTACTACGTGCAGTACGCCCACGCCCGCATCGCCTCCATCGGGCGGGTCGGAGCCGAGCGTGGCATCGAACGCCGTCCGCTGGTGGAGACCAACCTGTCCCTGCTCGTGCACGAGCGCGAGCTCGAGGTGCTGCGCCGGTTGGAGGAGCTGCCCGACGTCGTGGCCGACGCCGGCCGCGACCGGGCTCCGCACAAGGTCACGGCGTGGGTGCGCGAGCTGGCGGGGGCGTTCCACGGCTTCTACCACGACTGCCCGGTGCTGGCCGACACGGTGGGGGCCGAGCTGGTCCAGGCCCGGCTGTGGCTGGTGGAGGCGGCACGCGTGGGCTTCGCCGTGGGCTTGGACCTCCTGGGGGTGAGCGCGCCCGAGTCCATGTGACGAAGGCGACCGACACCGTCGCCGGAAAGGGACGCGCCGTCGCCTGAGTAGCCTCTGTGAGATGGAGGGGTCGGTCGGAGGTGCGGGCACCGGTCCCGACGAGGGCCCCGTGCGGTTCGATCTCCTTCCTGCCACGGCGCAGGTGGGCCCCGACGGTCGCCTGTCGGTGGGCGGTGTCGACCTCGTCGAGCTGGCCACGACGTTCGGCACGCCCCTGTTCGTCTACGACGAGGAGCACCTTCGGGAGCGCTGCCGCGAGGCGGTGAGCGCCTGGGGTGACGGCGTGGCCTACGCCACCAAGGCCTTTCTGTGTCGGGCCATGGCCCTCCTGGCCCACGAAGAGGGCATGTGCCTCGACGTGTCGACGGGAGGGGAGCTGCACGTGGCGTTGGCGGCGGGCGTGACGCCGCAACGGGTGGTCCTGCACGGCAACAACAAGTCCGAGGACGAGCTCCTGCGGGCCCTCGCCGCCGGAGTGGGCCGCATCGTCGTCGACTCCTTCGACGAGATCGACCGCTTGGCGCGCCTCACGGCGACCCCCGTCGCCGGACGCGGACCGCAGCCCGTGCTGATCCGGGTCACACCCGGGGTGGAGGCCCACACCCACGAGTTCGTCCGCACCGGGCAGGACGACTCCAAGTTCGGGTTCGGCCTGTCGTCGGGGGCTGCAGCCGAGGGTGTGGCGCGCCTGCGCGCTCTGCCCGGCGTCGAGCTCGTCGGGGTCCACGCCCACATCGGGAGCCAGGTCTTTCGCGTGGCGTCTTTCGCCCAGGAGGTCGAGGTGCTGGCGGGCTTCATCACCTCGCTGCGACTGCCCGAGCTGTGCATCGGGGGCGGGTTGGGCGTGCCTTACGTGGCGTCCGAGCATGCCCCGACGTTGCGGGAATGGGCCGACACCGTGCACGGCGCCTGCGCCCGGTCGGGGATCCCTCCGCACACGCGCATCACGGCCGAGCCCGGACGGGCCATCGTGGCGGGCGCGGCGGTGACGCTGTACCGCGTGGGAACGGTCAAGGAGATCCCCGGTGTGCGCACCTTCGTGGCGGTGGACGGCGGGATGAGCGACAACCCCCGGCCCGTGCTCTACGGCAGTGGATACGAGACGTTCCTGCCCCGTGCCGTGGCGGCGCAACGGCCGCGGCGGGTGCGCGTGGTGGGCAAGCACTGCGAGTCCGGCGACGTGGTGGTGGCCGATGCCCGTCTCCCCGCCGACCTCGCCGTGGGGGACGTGCTGGCGACCCCGGTCACCGGTGCCTACGGCTACTCGATGGCCTCCAATTACAACAAGGTGCCCCGCCCGGCCGTGGTTTTCGTGGCGGGCGGCCGGGCCCGGGTGGTGGTACGCCGCGAGACCGACGACGACCTCGTGCGCCTGGACGCCTGACGGCGCCCGGCGTGGCGATTTCGTCGGGGGACGCGTGCCGGCGGCGGTAGCGTGAGCAGATGACGAGGACCGACGGCGAGCGGGCCCCGGCGCTGTCCCGGCGGTGGTCGGGCGATGTCCCGGTGCGGGTGGCCGTCCTCGGGTGTGGCAACGTCGGCGGCGCCCTGGTGGCGCTGCTGCTCGGGGAGGCCGACGCCATCGCCGAGCGGTCGGGGGTCCTGCTCGAACTGGTCGGTGTGGCGGTGGGTGACCCGTCGCGTCCGCGTCCGGGAGTGCCGGCGGAGCTGGTGACGGGGGACGCCAAGGGGCTCGTGGCCGATCCCGCCGTAGACGTCGTGGTCGAGCTGATCGGGGGCATCGACCCCGCCCGGGCGCTCGTGGAGGAGGCCCTCGCTGCCGGCAAGCCCGTCGTCACGGCCAACAAGGCGCTGGTGGCGGCGCACGGGGGCGCGCTGGCCGAGGCGGCGGCGGCCGCCGGTGTCGACCTGCACTACGAGGCCGCCGTGGCCGGGGCCATCCCCCTCATCCGGCCGCTGCGCGAATCGCTCGCCGGGGAGCACATCCGCCGGGTCGTGGGCATCGTCAACGGCACGACCAACTTCATCTTGAGCACCATGTCGGAGGACGGCCTCTCCTACACCCAGGCGTTGGCCGAGGCCCAGCGGCTGGGCTTCGCCGAGCGCGACCCCAGCGCCGACGTGGACGGGCACGACGCAGCCGCCAAGGCCGCCATCCTCGCCGCCCTCGCCTTCCGCTGCGACGTGGTGGCCGACGACGTTCCACGCGAGGGCATCGCCACGGTCGATCCCGTCGACATCGCCTTCGCCACGCGCCTCGGGTACGTGGTCAAGCTGCTGGCCGTGGTGGAACGGTTCGACGGCGAGCCGGCGGGCGGGGCCGGGGTCCCCGAGATCTCGGCGCGCGTGCACCCGGCCATGCTGCCCCGCACCCACCCCCTGGCTTCGGTGCGCGGCGCCTACAACGCCGTGTTCGTCGAGGGGGACAACGTCGGCGAGCTCATGCTCTACGGACGGGGCGCGGGCGGCAGGCCCACCGCCTCTGCCGTCCTCGGGGATCTCATCGACGCCGCGTACCATCTCCGGACCGGGTCCCCGGCCCGGCCGGTGCGAAGGGTGCGGCCGCGCCTGCGACCCGCCGACGAGCTGCGCTGCGCCTGGTATCTCAATATCGACGTGGTGGACCAGCCCGGAGTGCTGGCCGCCGTGGCGCACGTCTTCGGGGACAACGGTGTCTCGATCCGGTCGATGGAGCAGGTGGGGCTGGGGGCCGAGGCCCGCCTCATCTTCCTGACGCACGTGGCCCGCCAAGGCGACGTGCACCGCACGTTGGCGGCCCTGCGCGGGCTCGAGGTGGTCGAGCACGTCGGTGGCGTGCTGCGCGTCATCGGCGACGAGGACGAGGCGTGAGCGGCCCGGGGTGGCCGGGTGTGGTGAACGCCTACCGGTCGTTCCTGCCCGTGACCGAGGACACGCCGGTGGTGACGCTGCTCGAAGGGGGCACGTCGCTGCTCGAAGCACCGCGGCTCTCGGCGCGTGTCGGCGCCCGCGTGCTGCTCAAGCTCGAAGGCCAGAACCCGACCGGCTCGTTCAAGGACCGCGGCATGACCATGGCCATCTCCAAGGCGCTCGAGGAGGGGGCCAAGGCGGTGGTGTGCGCGTCGACGGGCAACACCTCGGCGTCGGCGGCCGCCTACGCGGCGCGGGCCGGCCTCACCTGTGCGGTGCTCATCCCCCAGGGCCACATCGCCCTGGGAAAGCTGGCGCAGGCACTGGTGCACGGGGCCAAGGTCCTCCAGGTGCGAGGCAACTTCGACGAGGCCCTGGCCATCGTCCGGCGCATGGGGGAGAAGGAGCCGGTGACGGTGGTCAACTCCGTGAACCCCTACCGCATCGAGGGCCAGAAGACGGGGGCGTTCGAGGTCGTCGACGTCCTCGGCGACGCGCCGGACCTGCACTGCATCCCGGTGGGAAACGCCGGGAACATCACCGCCTACTGGCGCGGGTATCTCGAGTACAAAGCAGCGGGGCTCGCCACCAAGCTCCCCCGCATGTTCGGGTTCCAAGCCGCCGGGGCCGCGCCCATCGTGGAGGGCCATCCCATCGAGCACCCGGAAACGGTGGCCACAGCCATCCGCATCGGGAACCCCGCGTCGTGGTACGGCGCCACCGCCGCGGCCAGCGAGTCGGGCGGCGCCATCGAAGCCGTCACCGACGACGACATCACCGCCGCCTACCGCTTCCTCGCCTCCGAGGAGTCGGTGTTCTGCGAAGCGGCGTCGGCGGCGTCTGTCGCCGGCCTGCTCAAGGTGGGGGCGCCCGAGGGGGCCACGGTGGTGTGCGTCCTCACCGGACACGGGCTCAAGGACCCCGACTTCGCCCTGAAGCAGATCGTGGTGCCCACCGTGGTGGAGGCCGACTACGGGGCCGTCCTCCGAGCCCTCGGGCTGTAGGAGGCACCCGGGCTCGGCGCAGCGCTCGGGGTCCGGATCCCTCGGCGCCAGGCAGGCGGCATCACACGGTGGGAACAATCCGCCGGGGGCGGGTGTTGTTGCCTAGGAGGCCGGGTGTCCGGTACCATGAAGACACCGCCGCCCCCCAGTTCCCGATGGAGCCCGCGGGCGACAGACTCTCGCAGTCGGTCCTTCTTGATGCGGTTCTCCGACGGAGATCTGGTGGAGGCAGCGGCCGATCGTCGCAATTCGCGCCGGTCGTCGTACCCTCTGTTCCGTGTCCCCTTGACGCCTTGGCCTCGAAAAGCCGGAACGGGGACGCAACCTAGCGAGGTGGCTGATGGCTGCAGAGCAACAGCTCGAGCGGTCCGTACTCGAACGTAAGGAGCGGGAGGAGCTCCGGGCGATCGCCCAGGCGATGGCGCTCGACACCAACTCCCGCAGCAAGAAGGCCGACATCATCGACCAGATCCTGCGCGCCGCAGGGGTCGAGGTGGCGACGGCGGGCTCCAATGGGGCCGAGGCCCCGGCACGCTCCCGTGCCGGTTCCCGGCGGGCCGCCACCAATGGTGCCGGCGCCGATGAGGACACCGACGACGCCCCGCACCCTGAAGCCGCCAACGGCAGCGCCGCGGCGCAGTCAGCCGTGGGGCACGACAGCGGTGACGGGCCTGGTGCCCCCACCTCCGGCGCCGACGCCTCTGACACCCAGGCATCGGACGACGCATCGAGCGACGTCGGGTCCG
>JBEKVE010000119.1:0-9251 GCA_049514335.1 Acidimicrobiales bacterium | reverse complement strand
CCAATGCCATCGTGGGCGTGTCCATCGCCATCTCCCGCGCCTTCGCCACGGCCCGGGGCTTGGAGCTGTGGCAGGCCATCGCCGCCTCCGAGGGCACCACGCCACGCCTGCCGGTCCCGCACTTCAACGTGCTGAACGGCGGCAAGCACGCCCCCAACGACCTCGACTTCCAGGAGTTCATGATCGCCCCCATCGGGGCGCCCACCTTCGCCGAGGCCGTCCGGGCGGGCTCGACGGTGTACAGCGCCCTGCGCAAGACCCTCTCCGACCGTGGATATGCCACCGGCCTCGGCGACGAAGGCGGCTTCGCCCCGGCGCTGCGGCGACCCGAGGATGTGCTCACCCTCGTGGTCCAGGCGATCGAGGCAGCCGGATACAGCATCGGACGGGGCGGGATCGCCATCGCCATGGATCCCGCCGCCAGCGAGTTCTACAGAGACGGCCGCTACCACGTCGACGGCGAATCGCTCAGCTCCGACGACATGATCGACCGCTACGAGGCCATGGCCGCCGACTACCCCGTCTGGTTGCTCGAGGACGGCCTGGCCGAGTCGGACTGGGACGGCTGGGAGCGTCTCACCGGCCGGTTGGGAGACAGGCTCGAGCTCGTCGGCGACGACATCTTGTGCACCAACCCCGCCATCATCACCGAGGCCATCGCCCGCAAGGTGGGCAACGCCTCTCTCATCAAGGTCAACCAGATCGGCACGGTCACCGAGACCCTCCAAGCCATGCGCATCTGCCGCGAGGCGGGGTGGGCGCAGTTCGTGTCCCACCGCTCGGGGGAGACCGAGGACCACTTCATCGCCGACCTCGCCCTCGGGTCGGGGTGTGGCCAGATCAAGACCGGTGCTCCGGCCCGCGGCGAGCGGGTGGCGAAGTACAACCGCCTGCTCGAGGCGGCCGCCTCCTTCCCGGCGCTGCCCTACGGCCTCAGCTGACGCCGGCTGACGCGCCCCGCTGCCGTTGCGGGGGTGCAACAGCGGCTGCCCGGGGAACTGCGGCGCCCACCGCCTCCTATTGCGGGCGGCGGGGCGCAGGTACGTGGGGGGCATGTCCCACGCCCCGCCGCACCACCTTTGACGGTACGCCTGACCCTCCGAGGTCGAACGGGCCGAAGGTCCCCCGTTGTGCGGGGACTCATGAACCCCCGTTTGCATAGAGATGCAGATCGATGTATTTTCTTGCGGATGAAGGTGGGCATCGCCGGCGCCTCGGGCTATACGGGGGCGGAGCTGATGCGGCTGTGCGCCACCCACCCCGAGTTCGAGGTGGTGCTGGCCGGGGCGGACTCCCAGGCCGGCCGACGCGTCGCCGACCTCTACCCGTCGCTGGCCGCCGCCTACCCGGCGCTGGCCCTCACCGCTCTCGGCCCCGCCGACCTCGCCGGGCTCGATGTCGTCTTCCTGGCGCTTCCCCACGGCGCCTCCCAGACCCTCGTCCCCGACCTGGTGGGTCGGGTGGGCGCGCTGGTGGACCTGTCGGCCGACTTCCGCCTGCGGGACCCGGCGGCCTACCCACAGTGGTACGGGCGCGAGCATCTCGCTCCCCGGCTCCTGGGCGAGTTCGCCTACGGCCTGCCCGAGCTGTTCCGCGGCGAGATCCAGGGAGCGACGCTCATCGCCGCGCCCGGGTGCTACCCCACGGCTGCAGCGCTGGCGTTGGCCCCGTTCGTGCGCGCCGGCGCGGTGGAGACGACCGGTGTGATCGTGGACGCGGCGAGCGGCGTGTCGGGGGCGGGGCGCGCACCCACCGCCGCCACCCACTTCACCGCCGTGGACGAGGACTTCACCGCCTACGGGTTGCTGTCGCACCGCCACACGCCCGAGATCGAGCAGGCGAGCGGGGCGGGCGTGGTCTTCACCCCCCATCTCGCCCCCATGAACCGGGGCATCCTGGCCACCTGTTACGCCCGCCCGTCCGTTCCCCTCACGACCGACGGGGCACTCGGGGTACTGCACGACGCCTACCGCGCCGAGCCCTTCGTGGTGGTGAGCGACGCCTCGCCGTCGACCAAGGCGACGCTCGGGTCCAACTGCGCCCACCTGACGGCGCGCGTCGACCCCCGCACGGGGTGGCTCATCGTGCTGTGCGCGCTGGACAACCTGGTGAAGGGCGCCTCGGGACAGGCGGTGCAGTGCGCCAACATCGCCACCGGTCTGTCCGAGGGAACCGGGCTCCCCGTGGTGGGGGTGTACCCGTGAGCGTGACCGCCCCCGACGGGTTCGTGGCCGCCGCCGTGGCGGCCGGTATCAAGGCGTCGGGTGCGAGCGATCTGGCCCTGGTGGCGTCGGCGTCCGGCACGGTGCCCGCCGCCGGCGTGTTCACCGCCAACCGCGCCGCGGCGGCGCCCGTGCAGGTGAGCCGGGCGCATCTTGCCGCCACCGGGGGCCGGGCCGCGGCCGTGGTGCTGTCGAGCGGCAATGCCAACGCCGCCACGGGCGCCAGCGGCGTCTCGGTGGCCGAGCGCATGTGCGCCCTGGTGGGCGCGGGCTTGGGCGCCGGCGCCGACGAGGTCCTCGTGTGCCAGACGGGGCTCATCGGCATTCCGCTGCCGGAGGAGCCGCTGGTGCGTGCCATCCCCACACTGGTGTCGGGCCGGGCGCCAGGGCCCGAGGCGGGTCGTGCCGCCGCCACCGCCATCATGACGACCGACACGGTGTGCAAGGAGGTGACCGTGGCCGGAGCCGGCTTCACGGTGGGGGGGATGGCCAAAGGGGCGGCCATGCTCGCCCCCAACATGGCGACGATGCTGGCCGTGCTCACCACCGACGCCCGCTGCGCCCCGGACATGCTCGCCGACGCGCTGCGGGGGGCGGTGGCGGGCAGCTTCAACCGGCTCACCGTGGACGGCTGCACCTCCACCAACGACACCGTGCTGGTGCTGGCGAGCGGGGCGTCCGGGGTGTCGCCGGGTCGAGCGGCGCTCGGTGACGCGCTGGGGACGGCGTGCGCCGACCTGGCGGCGATGATGGCAGCCGACGCCGAAGGCGCCACCAAGGTCGCCCACGTGGTGGTGACGGGTGCGGCCTCCGACGACGAGGCGCATCGCGCGGCGCGCAAGGTGGCTGACTCCAACCTGGTCAAGTGCTCGCTCAACGGGGCCGACCCCTACTGGGGGCGGGTGGTGAGCGAGCTCGGCTCGGCCGGCGTGGACTTCGACATCGACCGCACCGAGGTGTCCTACGGCGGGGTGGTGGTGTGCCGCCACGGCGAGGCCGTGGAGCACGACGCGGCGGCACTGCGCGCCCACATGGCGAGCACCATGGTCGAGCTGCGCTGCGACCTGGGGATGGGACAGGGCGTGGGCGCAGTGCTCACCACCGACCTGGGGTACGGGTACATCGACGAGAACCGGACCACATCGTGACGACCACGGCGCTCGGCCCGTCGGAACGTGCGGCCGTCCTGGTGGAGGCGCTTCCCTACATCCTGCGCTTCTGGGGGAAGATCGTGGTGGTGAAGTACGGGGGCAACGCCCTCGTACCCGGCATCGACGGCGGCGACGGGGGAGCCGACCCCACGGCCGCGGCTCTGGCCTCGTTCGCCGAAGACGTCGTGCTCATGCGCTCGGTGGGGCTCCTCCCCGTGGTCGTGCACGGTGGTGGTCCGCAGATCGGCGCCCTCATGGCCCGGTTGGGCAAGGTGCCCGAGTTCCGCGACGGCATGCGCGTCACCGACGCCGAGACCCTCGAGATCGCCAGCATGGTCCTCGTGGGCAAGGTGAACCGCGAGATCGTCTCGGCCATGAACGTGCACGGATCGCTGGCCGTCGGGCTGTCGGGCGAGGACGCCAACATGATCACCGCCACGGCGCGCGACGTCACGCTCGGATTCGTGGGCGACGTCGAGGTGGTGGACCCTTCGATCCTGGAGCGCCTGCTCGCCCAGGGGCTCATTCCCGTGGTGGCCACGATCGCCGGCGACACCCGGGGCCAGACCTACAACGTCAACGCCGATGCCGTGGCCGGTGCCATCGCCGCCGCCCTCCACGCTGAGAAGCTCGTGTACCTCACCGATGTCGAGGGCCTGCGGGCCGACCCGGCCGACGCCGGCACCATGCTGCGCACCGTCTCGGTCGACGACCTCGACGCCATGGTGGTGAGCGGGGCCGCGGCGGGGGGCATGATCCCCAAGGTCGAGGCGTGCGGCCGGGCGGTGCGCGCCGGGGTGCGCCGTGCCCATATCCTCGACGGGCGCGTCCCGCACGCCCTGCTGCTCGAGGTCTTCACCGACGAGGGGGTCGGCACCATGATCTGGGATCCGAGTGACGGCAGCCCGTCACCGGCGGCGACCGCCCCGGGCGAGGTCCCCCGGTGACGCCGTCCGGCCCCGACCGCAGTGCGCTCATGCACACCTACGCCGAGCCTCCGGTGACCTTCGTGCGCGGGTCGGGCACCGAGCTGTGGGACACATCGGGGCGGCGCTACCTCGACTTCCTGTCCGGGCTGGCGGTGACCTCGCTCGGTCACGCCCACCGCGCCGTGGCCGACGCCGTGGCGGAACAGGCCCGCACCCTCGTGCACGTGTCGAACCTGTTCGGAAACACTGTGGGCCCGGAGGTGGCCGTCACCATCGACCGGCTGATCGGGGGCGGCGCGCGCCGCGCCGGGGGGCAGGTCTTCTTCGGCAACTCGGGAGCGGAAGCCAACGAGTGCGCCCTCAAGCTGGCCCGCAAGTGGGCCGGACCGGGACGTCATGTGGTGCTCAGCACGTGGGGGGCGTTCCACGGCCGGACCCTCGCCACCCTGCACGCCACCGGCCAGCCGGCCAAGCACGCCCCCTTCGCGCCGCTGCCCGAGGGTTTCGAGCACGTGGACTACGACGACCTCGACGCCCTCGACAAGGCGTGCGACCCGACGCGCGTGGCGGCGGTGCTCGTCGAGCCCATCCAGGGTGAGGCCGGCGTGGTTGCGCCCTCATCGGACTACCTGCGCGGCGTGCGTGAGCTGTGCAGCGAGCGGGGCGTGCTTCTGATCCTCGACGAGATCCAGACCGGCCTGGCCCGCACGGGCGCGTGGTTCGCCTTCCACCACACCGGTGTCGAGCCCGACGTGGTGACCATGGCCAAGGCCCTCGGCAACGGCATGCCCATCGGCGCGTGCTGGGCCCGGGCCGAGGTGGCGGCCGCCTTCTCACCCGGCGACCACGGGAGCACGTTCGGGGGCCAGCCCCTCGCCGCCGCGGCGGCGCGTGCCACGTTGGCGGTGATGGAACAGGAGGATGCACCGGCCCTGGCCCGGCGGGCCGGCGCCCGCCTGCGCGCCGGGCTCGAGGTGCTCCCCGAGGTCTCGCCGGTACGCGGTGCGGGCCTCCTGCTCGGCGCCGCCCTCCCCTCGGGGCGGGCCACCGAGGTCGTGGCGGCGGCGCTCGCCCGTGGCCTGGTGGTGAACGCGCCCCGTCCCGACACGATCCGCCTGGCCCCGCCGCTCCTCGTGAGCGACGCCGAGATCGACGAGGGGCTCACCCTCCTCGCCGGCGCCCTGTCCGACGCGGCGGTGGCGCCGTGACGCGGCACTTCCTCGACGTCGACGACCTGTCGTGCGAGGAGCTCGACGCCGTGCTCTCGCTGGCCTCGACGCCCGCCTCGGAGCTGCCCAAGGTGCTCGCCGGCCGGGGTGCCGCCCTCGTGTTCGAGAAGCCCTCGGCCCGCACCCGCAGCTCGACGGAGCTGGCCGTGGTGGACTTGGGCGGTCACCCCGTCTACGTGCAGGGGACCGAGGTCCGCATCGACGAGCGCGAGCCGGCCGAGGACGTCGCCCGCACGCTCGCCTGCTACCACGCCGTGGTGTGCGCCCGGGTCGTCGACCATGACGTCCTGGTGCGCATGGCGGGTGCCCTCGACGGGTCGGAGGGCGACACCCTCGACATCGTCCCGTCCGTTCCCGTCGTCAACCTGCTGTCCGACGTGGCGCACCCGTGCCAGGCGCTCGCCGATCTCCTCACCCTGCGCCAGGTGTACGGCGAGGTGGAGGGCCTCACCGTGGCCTACATCGGGGACGCCAACAACGTGTGGCGCTCGCTCGCCTTGGCCGCGGCGATGACCGGGGTGCGCCTGCGCACGGCATCGCCCGAGGGCTACGGGCCCGACACCGACGACCTGGCCCGCGTGGCGCGCCTCGGGGGAGACGTCGAGGTGACCACCGACCCCGCCGAGGCAGCCGCCGGCGCCGACGCGCTCTACACCGACGTGTGGACGTCGATGGGCCAGGAGCAAGAGGCGGCTCTGCGGCGCGCCGCCTTCGCCGGGTTCACCGTGGACGACGCCCTCGTGGCGACGGCGGCACCGGACGCGGTGGTGCTGCATTGTCTGCCCGCCCACCGCGGTGAGGAGATCAGCGCCTCGGTGCTCGACGGGCCGCGCAGCGTGGTGTGGCGCCAGGCCGCCAACCGGCTGCACGCCATGCGCGGCCTCCTTGCGTGGCTGCTCGGCCCCGGCCAGGGAGGGGCGCGGTGAAGATCGGCAAGCCCCAGCGCCAGCACCGCATCACCAGGCTGCTCGAGACGCATGCGGTGACGAGCCAGGCGCAGCTGGTGGCGCTGCTGTCCGACGACGGGGTCGAGGCCACGCAGACCACGGTGTCGCGCGACCTGGAGGAGATCGGCGCCCTCAAGGTGCGGGTCCCGGGGGGCGAGACGGTCTACGCCCTCCCCGAGCTGCCCGTCCGCCAGGTGGCCCCCGAAGACCACCTCCGGCGGGTGCTCGGGGAGTGGGTGGTGGAGGTGGCCCACTCGGGCAACCTGGTGGTGCTGCGCACGCCCCCCGGGTCTGCCCACGTGGTCGGATCGGCCCTCGACCGCAGCGGGTTCGATGGCGTGATCGGCACGGTGGCGGGGGACGATACGGTCCTCGTGGTGGCGGCCGAGGAGCACGGAGGGGCCGGGGTGGCCGAGCGCATCGGCACCCTGGCCGGTACGGGCGGGCCGACGGCCGAGAGCCGGGGCCCGGCAGGACGCCCCGGTGGCGGGCCGGGGACGAACGGACCGTCGACGAACGGAGCAGGGTGATGGCAAAGCGGATCGTGCTCGCCTACAGCGGGGGCCTCGACACGTCGGTGGCGGTGCGCTGGCTGCAAGAGGAGCTGGGAGCCGAGGTGGTGGCGGTGGCCGTCGACGTCGGCCAGGGCGGCGACTTCGAGGCGGTGCGCCGGCGCGCCCTCGACGCCGGTGCCGTCGAATCCGTCGTCGTCGACGCCCGCACCGAGATGGCCGAGGTCTACGTGGCCCCCGCCATCGCCGCCAACGCCCGCTACGAGGGCAAGTACCCGCTCGTGTCGTCCCTGTCGCGCCCGGTGATCGTGCGACACCTCGTGGCCGAGGCGCGTCGTCACAGCGCCGACGCCGTGGCCCATGGCTGCACAGGCAAGGGGAACGACCAGGTGCGCTTCGAGGTGGGAACGCGCACGCTGGCGCCCGACCTCGAGATCCTGGCGCCCGCCCGCACGTGGGGTATGACGCGCGAGGACTGCATCGCCTACGCGGCGCGCCACGGCATCCCGGTGGAGGCGACCAAGGAGAAGGTGTACTCCATCGACCAGAACCTGTGGGGGCGGGCCATCGAGTGCGGCATCCTCGAGGACCCCTGGGCCGCACCGCCCGACGACATCTACAGCCTCACCCGCCCGACCCGGACCGATCCGCGTGAGCTCGTCATCGGGTTCGAGGCGGGCGTGCCGGTGACGGTGGACGGGCACGCCTTCGCGCTCGCCGAGCTCGTGGCCGAAGTCGGGTCGGTGGTGGGCTCCTACGGTTGGGGCCGGATCGACATGGTGGAGAACCGCCGGGTGGGCATCAAGAGCCGCGAGATCTACGAGTGCCCCGGCGCCCTGGCGCTCGTGCTGGCCCACGCCGATCTCGAGGACCTCACCCTCGAGCGCGACGTCGCCCACGAGAAGGCGCGCCTCGAGCCGCGCTGGGCCGAGCTCGTGTACGACGGGCTGTGGTTCTCGCCGCTGCGCGAGGCGATCGACGCCTTCTTCGCCTCCACCCAGCGTCACGTCACCGGCGAGGTGCGCCTGGCGCTCGCCCCGGGCAGCTGCACCGTGTCGGGGCGGCGCAGCCCGGTGTCTCTCTACGACCACGGTCTCGCCACCTACGACGCCACCGACACCTTCGAGCACGCCGACGCCGAGGGCTTCGTGCGCCTGTGGGGATTGGGCGTCGCCACGTGGGCGGCGCGACAGGGCAGCCCGTCGTGACCCTGTGGGAGGGCCGCCTGGGAGGGACGGCCGACGAGGTCATGGCCTTCACCGCCAGCCTCGACTTCGACCGGCGCCTGGCTCGCGACGACCTCGACGGCTCGCGCGCCCACGTGCGGGGCCTCGGACGCGCCGGTGTCCTCGAGAAGGGGGAGGTCGCCATCCTCCTCACCGCTCTCGACCGGGTGGGCGAGGAACTCGACTCGGGCATCTTCGCCTTCCAGCCCGGCGACGAGGACATCCACACGGCGGTGGAGCGACGGGTGACCGAGCTGGCCGGGGACGTGGGCGCCAAGCTGCACACCGGACGCAGCCGCAACGATCAGGTCGCCACCGACCTCCGCCTCTACACGCGGCGCGAGATGCTCGGGGTGGCGGGGGCGGTGATGGAGCTCCAGGAGGTCCTGCTGCGACGCTCGGTCGAGGCCGGCGACGTGTACCTGCCGGGCTACACCCACATGCAGCGCGCCCAACCGGTCCTGCTGGCGCATCACCTGTTGGCCCACGGCTGGGCCCTGGCGCGCGACGTCGATCGGGTCCTGCACAGCGTGTTCCGCATGGACGTGAGCCCCCTGGGGGCGGGTGCCCTGGCGGGCTCCTCGCTCCCGCTCGACCCCGAGTCGGTGGCGGTGGAGCTCGGTTTCGGCGGGCGCTTCGAGAACTCCCTCGACGCCGTGTCGGACCGCGACTTCGTGGCGGAGGCCCTGTTCGATCTGGCCCTGCTGGGCGTGCACCTGTCGCGGCTGGGCGAGGAGTTCGTGCTGTGGTCGAGCGAGGAGTTCGGGTTCCTCGTTCTCGACGACGCCTACGCCACGGGGAGCTCGATGCTCCCGCAGAAGAAGAACCCCGACGTGGCCGAACTGGCGCGGGGCAAGACGGGCCGGCTCATCGGGCACGTGGCAGGCATGCTGGCCACGCTCAAGGGGCTGCCCCTCGCCTACAACCGCGACCTGCAGGAGGACAAGGAACCCCTGTTCGACGCCTTCGACCAGGTGACGCGGGCCCTGCCGGCCGTGACGGGCATGCTCGCCACGGTGCACTTCGACACCGACC
>JBEKVE010000118.1:0-9580 GCA_049514335.1 Acidimicrobiales bacterium | reverse complement strand
GTGGCAACTCGGGGGCACTCGTCCCAGGGCCATTAGTCCACAGTGGAGATGCCTACCCCCGGTCTGTGCGCCCTGGGCGACCCTGAGCAGGGAGCCGGGCCGAGCTTGGCTGTCCAACGTGGAAGGCCCTGGAGAAGCTAGCGCCAGAACGGCCATGCACAAAGGACAGGACGTGGCCGAACCGGTGAAGGGGTGGGGGAGCGTTCTTGTCCCGGACGAGGGTGGTGGGCCTAGCCCGTTTCAGGGCCATGCTGTCAGCACAGCGTTCAGCGCCGAATAATCCCAAAGCAGGTGCGCTGCCAGGCTGCGCGACTCCCCGGTTTACCTCTGAGCTGCCCAGAGAGTCCCTGAGCAGGTGCTTCCCGCCCTGACGGGCGACAAAACGGTGAAGCCTCCTTTCGTGCACCCGGGCCCCCGACCCCCTTCTCGGGATTATGGCGAGGATTGCGGGAAACTCCCGCCATCGTATCGACACGATGTGGGGCTGGTACCCGACCCAGGCGTGGCGAATCCACGCATTCACGCTCCGACCGTCGGGTTGCGGGCTGTCCCCTGGGCCGAGCTCGGTCTCCCGACGTGGGCTGCGGTAGGGCGCCTGAGCGGCGTCCAGCCAGCCTCCCGGACGAGCTGCAGGCAGTACGGACCAGCGCCGACCCTCTGACAGTGGTCGTGCGAACGGCGATCGCTGGGATACCGGTCAGTTGTACCGGGTCGGGGCGAAGTGAGCCAGGAAGGTGGCTCGTGATCGCGTCATGAGAACGAAGACCGACGAAAGGGAGATGCCATGACTGTGCCCGGGACCACGGCAGCGTCCAAGCAGCCCAGCCATGGGTGGACGAAGGTCGGCAATCATGTCCGTCCGGTCCATGCCAGGGTCGTGGACCACCTGCCGACCAATTCGGCCTACCAGCGATTCAACAAGAAGGTGGCGCTGGCACTGACCAAATATGTCGGAACGATGACGTGCTTCTGGGTTTTCTGCCTCTTGGCTCTTTGCTCGCTCCCTGCCGTGCTCTCCGGATTCCACGTGTTCCGCAGCGCCTTCCCCGCCGTTCTCATCAAGACCAGCATCATCGCCCTGGTGGCCTGGGTCGCCCAGACCTTTTTGCAACTCGTCCTCCTGCCATCGCTGATGGTTGGCCAGAACCTCCAGAACGAAGCCGCCGACGTCCGGGCGGCCAAGACCTTTGACGATGCGGAACGGATCATTCACGCTCTCGATCTCAATGAACAGGGCGGCCTCAGCGACCTTCGCAATGATCTTCATGCCTACATCGACAGCAAGTTCCCGACACCGACGTCGCAGTAGCGCCGTGACCCAACATCGACCTCCCCCAGAACCGTGGTCGGTGCAAAGGCATGTGTCGTTGGTGGTCGAGCAAGCGGGACGCACGCCGGGATGGATGTGACGGGCAGCTCGGGCGACCGGCTCGGCGCCCGTCGACCGCCTTACCCTTCCTCCGCCCCCGCCCGGCCCTCTTCGGTGCTGTTCGCGCCGCCAGCCCTCTGGTTCGGCACGCCGGTGTGTACCCCGTCCTCCTCGTCGCCGCAGGTTCATCAAAAGTGACGTCTAGTCACGCATAGTGGTCAGGCGTAGGCTTCGATCGTTGGCCCACGGCCTTCACCGGGCTCGTGGGCTGCGGGGGGGTCTGGCGGGGCCAGGGACGTGCGCGAGTGAGGCGTCATTCGATCAGGTCCCGACCCCGCCACCTTCCGAGCCGGGCGGCCCGTGGTGTGGCGGAGGGTGTTGAGCACTGCAGCACGCGGGCGTATCTTCTGGGTGGTGGGGGGAAATGCACGTCGTCGACCCGGCACGCCGGTAGAAGAGGCGACCGAGGGGACGCGGGATCGATGACTCCTCGCAGGCGGGGGGCTCGACCGTTCTTGGTGCGCCGCTGGTTGGCCGCGGTGGCGCTCATCGTCGGGGGCGTCGTGGCCCTCGCCAGCAATTCGGCCTTCGCCGCCGGGACGCTCCACGTGAGCCCCGCATCCGGTCTCGGGCAGAAGCAGGTCGTGAGGGTGTCCGGAAGCGGCCTGACTCCCAATGCCTATGGGTACATCGTGGAGTGCAACGGCGCTCGGGGCGAGCCCACGGTGGTCGTCGGTCCACCCTTCGACCAGGCGATCCCGGTCGGCTGTAGTCCGCCGTCACTCAAGCGCCTCGTCTCCACCAGCTCGTCAGGGACCCTTTGGACGACGTTCCAGGTCCGCCTGAGCCACCAGCTCGGACCGCCGTGCGGACACCAGCAGATCTTCGGGGCGTGTGAGCACTTCGATTCGGCGGGAAAGCATGCGAGAGCCGACGCCCAGAACTACCCCTGCCCACCGACCCCGGCGCAGGAAGCCTCGGGTGTGACGTGCGTGCTGGTGCTGTACGACACCGCCCACCAAGTCGTCTCTACGCCGATCACCTTCAGCGGTGAACCGTAAGCGGACCCCGCACGACACCTGGTGGCGTCGCGCCGGGACTCGGGCTTAGGTCTCGCGCCGAGACCCGACGGCGAAGTCATGGATCTCGAAGGTCGTGATCGACGGCGGGTTCGGCACGGCGACTTCCTCGAAGGCGGGCGTCAGCCTCTCTCGAAGGAACTGGTCGAAGGCATCGGTCGACTCCCATACGTCGATCACGCGGAAGCCGTCCTCTGTGGGAGAGGCGAGATGAAAGACCTCGTGGGCTGCCGCCGGTCCACCGGGAAGTCGGCCGATGATCTCGTTGATGGCGTCGTACTGCTCCAAGGTGGCGCCGAGGAAGTCCAGCTGAACGCCCACCGCCATGTATCGGCCTCCGTGGTACGGACCACGCACGAACGCTGTGGCAATCACACCCGTTTTTTCCGCAATCGGAGCGGTCGGCGGGGGAGCCCTGAGCGTACTCCGGGGGCGGCCTGGCAGGCGTCGGTCGTCATCGCCGTCCCGCACGGCACGAGCCGCCCTTGATTTCATCAGAAGTAGATGTATATATTTCTGATATGAAATCCACCGACCTGTTGGTCCTGGCCCGGCGCCTCATGAAGCTGGCCGAGGAGGGGCTGCCCGGGCAGGGCGTCAACAACAGCGTCCGTTTCGTGCTCCTCGACATCGCCGCCAACCCGGGCAGTTCCATCAGCCAGATCACGGTCCGGACCGGGTACCCCCAGAGCCAGGTGTCGACGTCGGTGATCAAGCTTCGGCAGTTGGGATTCGTTCGCTCGGAGGCCGATCCCGCCGACCGGCGTCGCACCCTCGTGTGGATCGTGCCCGAGACCGTCAAGCAGGCTCGCAATCGTCTGACTGCCACGGCCGACGCCGCCATTCGGCGGGCCATGGGCGATGCGCCGGCGGTCGAGGTAACCGAGGTGATCGACGCCCTGGAGATGGTGGCCGAACGGCTTCGCCCGCTCGTCGGGGCCCACGTCGCGATGGCGGAGTCATGACGCTCGGCGCCGCGCATTCCGGTATCCCCATCTTCTGGGTCGGCATCGGCGCGCTGTTGGCCATCCGCCTGGCCGTCGGGCTCGGGCGCCGGAACCGTGGCCACATCGACGGTGCCCCGGTCCCTGCACCGACACCCGCCGTCATCGCAACCGAGCCGGTGCCCCCACTGACGGTCGGGGACCGAACCACGCTTCTCCACGTGCGCGACCTCACGGTGGCCTACGGGTCGAAGGTGGCGGTCGACAGGGTGAGCTTCGAGATCGGCCGCAGCGAGATCTTCGGCCTGCTTGGCCCGAATGGGGCCGGCAAGACCACCACGCTCAGCGCCATCGAGGGATTGCGAAGGCCGCGTTCGGGTGCGGTGTTCCTCGATGGGGTCGACATCGTCCGCCGACCCGCCCTGGGCAAGGCGCAGATGGGGGTGCAGCTGCAGTCCACCGGCTTCCAGTCCGAGTTGACCGTGCGCCAGGTGGCCCGTCTCTACGCCGGCCTCTACGGGGTGGCCCTCGGTGATCAGGAGCTGGACCAGGCCCTGGCCGACATCGGTCTCGGCCGCGAGCTCGACCGGACCACCAAGCAGATCTCGGGCGGCCAGCAGCAGCGGCTGTCGCTCTTCGTGGCAGTCATCCACCATCCGACCGTCCTGCTCCTCGACGAGCCCACCACCGGGCTCGACCCCCAGTCGCGCCGACACCTCTGGGCCCGGATCGAGCAGGTCCGCGCCGACGGTGGGAGCATCCTGCTCACGACCCATTCGATGGAGGAGGCCCAGGCGGTCTGCGACCGCGTGGCCATCATCGACCACGGACGCGTGTTGGCGGTCGACACCCCTCGGAACCTCATCGACCAGCACCGTGACGATCCCCTCGTCAGGGCGGCAGCGCGCGGTGAGCCAACCCTTGAAGACGTGTTCATCGGACTGACCGGGAGCGAGATCCGTGACTAGTACCACCGTACCGACGAGGGTCGAGGCCCCGAGCTTCCGAACCATCCTTCGTGCCCTGCTGCGGGCGGACCTGGTCGTGCTGACCAAGAACAAGATGCGCATGCTCCTGAGCCTGCTGCTGCCGCTCATCATCTTGTTGACCACCAGCTCGTCCAAGGCGACCCGGAGCTTCGGCGGCGCCGAGTTCATCCTCGGCCTCGCCATCACCGCCGGCATCGCCGGGACCTCGATCATGGGCTATGCCCCCATGGTGGCGCGTGACCGCGAGAACGGCATCTTCCAGCGGCTGCGGGTCTCACCCGCGCCGCACTGGACCGTGATGCTCAGCCGGTTATCGGTCCAGATGGCGTCCAACTTCGTCATCGCCCTGGTCGTGCTCGTCCTGGGCGACGATGTCCACCACCTGTCGCTGTCGGCCGAGACCTACGTGCTGGTCCTGTTGGTGTCCGTCCTCGGATCGGCGGTGTTCCTGGCTGTGGCCCAGGCCCTCGTCGGTCTGGTGCAGTCAGCCGATACCGTCCAGGCCTTCGGCCGCCTCCTCTACATCGGGCTCGTCATGCTGGGCCTGTTCGGGGCCTCCGGCCAACTGGGTGGCTTCTGGGACACGGCGTCGAAGTGGACCCCTGTCGGAGCACTGATGCAGGTGTTCGCCGGCGTCGTCGGACCCGGGACGTTCGGCACGCAGGCCTGGCTGTCGCTTCTCGCCTGCGCTGGCTACGTGATTGTCCTCACCACCCTCGGCATCTCTTGGTTCCGCTTCGATCCCCAGTAGCGCCGGGCCCTTCGCTCGCACTGGACCTGCCCGGATCGCCGGCCATGAGCCGGGCTGCCGACCAGGAGGGCGCCACAGCGGGGTGGACATGCGTTCGCTAACCTCGCGTGCGAGGCATTGCCTTTGTGACAAGAGGCTCGATACCGAGGGTGTGACGCATGGCACAAGAACCAAAGAATCGGACCGTCGAGCAGGAACTGCGCGACCTCGCCAACACCCTGGGCAAGTACACCTCCGCAGAGGTCGCGCTCAGCGGAGCGGTTGTGACCGACCTCGACAGGGCTCTCCACGGCTTCGGCGATCACCTCGCCAACCTTCATCGGCGCATCGAGAAGCTCGAAGAACAGACACCGGAGTGGACGACGAAGGGTTGGGGCGCCCCTCCCGGAGACTGATCACCAGCTGAGCAGCGGGTTCACGCCACGCCGCGATGCCGTGCGAGGCGATGGGCTCGCCTCGACGGCGATGCCTGCAACGTCAACGTCAACGTCTCGGTCGGAGTCGTCAGCAAGGGATGGCGGTGGTGGCTCGAGGCCTCCACGGTAAAGGTGTAGGTACCACCGGCATCGCCTCTGCTCGGCTTCCCACTGAGCGTTCCGTTGGACCGCAGATGGAGCCCCCGGGGAAGAGCCCCACCGGCCAGCGTCCACTTGTAGGGCGCGCTGGCTCCGGACGCTTGCAGCACGAAGGCCGCGAACTTCACGCCGGCGGTCGCGCCCGGCACCGAGGTGGTCATGACGACGAATCCGCCCGATCCTCCAGAGCCTCCCGTTCCCGCCGCCCCGACGAGGAAGCTCTGGAAGGCAGGGGGGGCCGCCAGGTAATCGGCATTTCCTGCCTGGTTGGCGGTGATGTCGCACCACCCGGCCCCGTGGAAGGACACCGTCGAGCCCGAGACCGAGCACACGGAGGTGTCATCCGATGAGAAGGTCACAGGGTTCCCCGAGCCCCCGCCCACTGCCCCCAGGTAGTACGGGGCTCCATCGGCAGCGGCGTCGTAGGGTTGCGCCGAGGTGAACGTAATGCTCTGTGCGCCGACGACAAAGGACTGTTGGGCCTGCGGTGCGGCCACATAGCCGTTGCCGGCGGCCTGGTTGGCGTCGACGATGCACGTGCCCGGACCGCTGAAGCTCACCGTCTGACCCGAGACGGAGCAGACCGATGTGGCGGAGGGCTCGATCGAGAACGTGACCGGATTGCCCGACGCGCCGCCTGTCGCCGACACGGTGTAGGGCGCTGCTCCCACGATGGCGCTCGACGGTGCCGTGGAGGTGAAGGCGATGCTCTGTGCGCCGACGACAAAGGACTGCTGGGCCTGCGGTGCGGCCACATAGCCGTTGCCGGCGGCCTGGTTGGCGTCGACGATGCACGTGCCCGGTGTGCTGAAGCTCACCGTCTGACCCGAGATGGAGCAGACCGAGGCGGCGGAGGGGTCGATCGAGAACGTGACCGGATTGCCGGACGCCGCTCCCATGGCCGACACGGTGTAGGGCGCTCCCCCCACAAGAGGGTCGGAGGGCGGCGTCGAGGTGAAGATGATCCGCTGGGCCTGGACGCCCGTGCTCAGTGCCGTGACCGTGTTCGCATATTGGTTGGTCACCCATACGTCGGTGCCGTCGGCGGAGATCCCGTCGGGCCAGTCGAAGCCATAGCTCGACCCGGAGACCGCCTGGACGACGGCGCCCGTGGAGGCGTTCAGCTCGATGACAGCGTTGTCACCGGTGCCCGCCACCCACACGTCGGTGCCGTCGGAGGAGATGGCCTGGGTGAACTCGAGCCCGTAGGCGGAGGCGGGGATCGTCTGGACGAGCGCACCGGTCGCGTCGCTGAACTCGGTGACCGAGGTGCCGCCGGCCGCCCAGGCGTGCGTTCCGTCGGAGGAGATGGTGGTGGCAAAGACACCTCGGTTCACGTGGACGAGCGCACCGGTGGTGGCACTCAGCTCCGTCACCGTGCTGTTGTCGAAGCTCGCCACCCAGACGTGGGTTCCATCGGAGGAGACGGCCCACGGCTCGTCGAATCCGAATGTCGAGTCCGACATGACCCGCATGACCGCTCCGGTGGAGGCGTTGAGCTCGGTGACCGAGCTCTTGGCGGTGTCGGTCACCCACACGTGGGCACCGTCGGAGGACACGGCAAAGGGCTCGCCGCGGCTCGGGCCCGGGATCACTCGCACGAGGGCACCCGTGGACGCGTTGAGCTCGGTGATCGAGTCCGTGTCGGGGTTCGCGACCCAGACGTGGATCCCGTCAGAGGAGATCGCATCGGCCTCGCCGGAGAAATCGCCGAAGCCGAAGTCGTAGCTGGGCCCCGACAGCACCCGCACGATGTTGCCGGTGGATGCGTCGAGCTCGCTGACCGAATCATTCTGCATGTTCGCAACCCAGACGTGGGTGCCGTCAGAGGATGCGGCGATCGGATCGTCGAACCCATAGGCACTCACCGGAACGATCTGAACGAGCGAACCGGTGGAGGCGTCGAGCTCGATGAGCGATTGGTTGGTCGTGTTCACCACCCAGAGGTGGGTGCCGTCCGAGGCGAGCTTTTGGTAGTCGGCGTAGAAGCCGTCGCCGGGCTCGGAGATCTCCCGGACGAGCGCACCGGTGGTGGCGTCCAGCTCGACCAGCTCGGCATTGAATCCCACCCAGACGTCGGTGCCGTCGGAGGAGACGTACTGGACGGCGTTTCCATACGAGGACAGCGAGATGAGCCGGACGAGCGCACCGGTCGAGGCGCTGAGCTCTGCGACCGAGCCGCCACCGATGTTCGCCACCCACACATCGGTGCCGTCGGAGGAGACTGCGTCAGGAGAGAAGTAGGGGGAGATGGTGGAACCTTCAATGACCTGGACGACGGCTCCGGTGGAGGCGTCGTACTCGGTGATGAAACCGGGTGTCAACACCTGGTCGAGTGTTGGTCCGGTCCAGTAGCCGGCGTTCGTCACCCACACGTCGGTACCGTCAGAGGAGATCCCCATGTAAGTGGAGGTGTCGGCGTTGGTGGGGCCGTGGATGACCTTGACGATCGCACCCGTGGCGGCGTCGAGCTCGGTGACCGACCAGCTGTTGATGTCCCCGTTGTTGTTGAGCACCCAGACCTCGGCGCCGGCAGCGGTGATCCCGGTGGGGAAGTCGAATTGACCGTTGGGTGAGAACTCCGCCGGACTCGACGGGGGGGTACCCGCCGAGATCACCCGGACGAGCGCACCGGTGGTGGCATCGAGCTCGGTGACCGAGTTGCCGTCGCTGTTCGCCACCCACACGTCGGTGCCGTTCGACGACACGGCGTCGGGCCCGTCGAAGCCGTAACTGGCTCCTTGGATCATCTGGACGAGCGCACCGGTGGTGGCGTCGAACTCGGTGACCGAGTTGCCGTTCTTGTTCGCCACCCAGACGTGGGTCCCGTCGGAGGAGACGGCGACCGGTTGGTTGAACGTCGGGCCGTTGGGGGGGAACACGTGGAAGGACGGTGATTGCGCATCAGATGGTCCGGCCAGGCCGATCCCTACTGCCGACAATCCCGCCAGGATCACCACGGACCCGATCATTGGGAGGGCAAAGCGGTAGGCAGACGAGCCCCTGTGAAACATTCCCCACCTCACTTCGCGTCGCGATGCGACGCCCCGCAGCTGATCGTCATTGTGCCCGATCAGCCTGGCAAATGCATCAACGATGCAGCCTCGCTCCCCGGAAAGGGGAGATCAGGCGGGCCCAAACCCGATCGGAATGATCCTGATCTCACCGAAGCGAGGACGCCCGTCACTGTGCGCGACGTTGTGGGCTGCGCGCCTCCGTGAGCAGCGCTTCGTCGTAGATGAGATCCACGACGTGCAGTCGAAACCACTCCTCGCCCGGCACACCCGCACGCATAGTTCCCGCAGATGGCCCGTACCGGTGACACCCAGGCCTGAACGCTCACCTGGGTGCCGGGTTGGTGTAGCGACGCTCGGACCGCACGCGATCAGCTGCACTGCGCACAGATGCCCAACGCGTCGAGCCGGTGGCCCTGGGGACGGAACCCCACCTCGTCGGAAAGCTCGGCGACCGCCTTGGTGAGGGCCCGCTCGAAGCTGGCCGTGGGAGTGACGTCGATGACCTTGCCGCAGGCGACGCAGTGCAGGTGGTGGTGGTGCTCGGTGAGATCCTCGGCCAGCTCGAAGCGGGCGAACTCGTCGTTGGCGGCGACCCGCCGCACGACCCCTGCGCTCTGCAGATCGGCCAGGTGGCGATAGGCGGAGCTGTACGGGAGGTCGGGAAGACGCTCGGCGATGTCGCCGATGCTGACGGGGTGCCCGGCACTGACGAGCAGCTCGATGATGGAGCGCCGCCCTCTGGTGTAGCGCTGGTCGAGGCGTCGGAGGCGCAGCTCGACCTCGTCGTGGACGTCGTCGAAGACCACCCTGTTCGGAGCCGTGCCGCGCGGAGCTTCGCCGTCCGGGGCGGGCCGCC
>JBEKVE010000117.1:0-17640 GCA_049514335.1 Acidimicrobiales bacterium | reverse complement strand
GGCCCACCCCCGGTCGTCGGCACAGCAGGTCGCTGACGGCGAGGGTCTCGGGCTCGACACTGCCGTTGTCCACCAGCACGATCTCCATGCGGGCGTGGGGGTCGCCCCCGTGCAGCGAGTCGACACAGCTGCGCAACATCGGGCCCTGGTCCCGGAACGGGATGATGACGCTCACTGTGGGCTCGCCGCGTACCGCACGGCGGGTGCGGAACGAGCCCGGGACGAGCCCGGGCTCGACCGACGCGTCGATGCCGCGGCGTCCCAGGGCGTCGGTGAGAGCGCGCCGGTCCTCGGACTCCGTGCCGGGCCCGGCCGACGCGCCCGGTTGGCCGGCTGCGTCGTCGGCGGCCAGCAGCTGTCGGGCACAGCGGTACAGGACGCGGGGGATGTGCGCCACGGCCCGGGCCCGTTCGGTGGCGCGCAGCATGAGGTCGTAGTGACCGCCGGTCGCCGTCCACAGGCCCCCGATCTCGTCGAGCAGGGTGCGGCGCACCGCCACCATGTGGCCGAGGTACGGCGATGACAACAGCAGGTCAGGGGACCAGTCGGGCTTGAAGCGGGGGTGGGCGGGGCGACCCAGGTCGTCGAGCTCGTCCTCGTCGCTGTACACGACGTCGGCGCCGGGATCGGCGAGCGCCCACCGGGCCAGCGTCTCGAGAGCGTCGGGGGTCAGCTCCCCGTCCGGATCGACCACGGCCACGAGCTCGCCGCCCGCCCTCGCCTCGGCGGCGGCGCAGGCGTCGGCCACGCTGTCGCCTCCCACCACGTCCACGCGGCGGTCGACGGTGGCGATGCGGTCGATCTCGGCGCGTGGCGCGGCGGCGCACGAAGCGTCGTGGCACAGGAACAGCTCCCACGCCGGGTGCACCTGGGCGAGCACCGACGCCACGCAGTGCGCCAGGCCCTGCACGTCGGGCTGCGCGCCGGGCAGGGCGACGAACAGGCTGACAAGTGGGGAGGCGCTCGGCTCGGGGTCCGGCGCGCCGAGGGTGTGCTCGATGTCGAGGAGCCACGCCCGGTAGGCGTCGGTGTCGGCCCCGGCGTCGAGGCCGTAGCGCGCAACGTCGTCCACGGGCTCGGCCTCGGTGGAGCTGCGCTCGGTCTCGAACAGATCGGCCAGGACGTCGACCGCCCACTGCAGCGCCCGCCAGGTCTGTTGGGCGTCGTCGCCGGTCACGACCGACGGGGGTGGACGGGGGTCCGAGTGCTCCCCGGAGGGGCGGGCCGCGGGCTGCTCCTGGCTCGTTTCCATCGGCGTCACGACCGGTCACTCTCGGTCACCGCTTGGCGGCGAATGGCGGCACCCGCAGACGGGCGCACGCTACCACGGGCCCCTCGGCCGCCTCCGCTGCTCCGGCGCCTCGTTCCGGACGGCAGGATGTGGCGGCGGAGCCCGGTGGCATGCCTAGCATCCAGGGGTGCCGCTCTCCGACCGCGTCCTCATGGGCCCCGGTCCGTGCAATCCCTATCCGGAGGCGGTGGCGGCACTGGGCCGTCCCATGCTCGGCCATCTCGATCCCGAGTTCCTCGATGTGCTCGACGACACCTGCGCACGGCTGCGGACGGTGTTCCGCACGGACAATGCGCTCACCCTGCCGCTCAGCGGCACGGGCTCGTCGGGTATGGAGGCCGCCTTCGCCAACCTGGTGGCACCGGGGGACCCGGTCGTCGTGGGGGTGAACGGCCTGTTCGGGGAGCGCATGTGCGAGGTGGCCGCCCGCCACGGTGCCGAGGTGGTGCGGGTGGAGGCACCGTGGGGCGAGCCGCTCGACCCGGACTCGCTCGTCCGAGCCCATCGCGCGCCGGCGGTGATCGCCGTGGTGCACGCCGAGACCTCGACCGGGGTGAGAAACGACATCGAGGAGCTGTCCGACCACAAGGGCGACGCGCTCCTCCTCGTCGATGTGGTCACGTCGCTCGGCGGGATCCCCGTCGAGATCGACGGCTGGGGGGTCGACGTGGCCTACAGCGGGACCCAGAAGTGCCTCGGGGTGCCGCCCGGGCTGTCGCCGGTGACGGTGTCGGAGCGTGCCCGGCAGCGTTTCGTGACCCGACCCTCGACCTGGTACCTCGATCTCGGTCTCATCGGTCGCTACGTGGAGGGTGCATCGGGGCGGACGTATCACCACACCGCTCCGGTGTCGATGATCTTCGCCCTCCACGCCGGCCTGGGGGCGTTGCTCGACGAGGGGGTCGAGGCCTCCTGGGCCCGGCACGAGCACTGCGGTCGGCTCATCCAGGACGGGCTCGAGAAACTGGGCCTCGTCCTGGTGGCGCCCCCGGGGCATCGCCTGCCCCAGCTCACGACGGTGCGGGTGCCCGACGACCTGCCGGCGGGCATGACCGAGAGCGACGTGCGCGGCACCCTGCTGCGGGACTTCGGCATCGAGATCGGCGCCGGGGTCGGCCCCATGGCCGGCGCGGTGTGGCGCATCGGATGCATGGGCCACACGGCGCGGCCCCGCAACGTCGAGTTGCTCCTGGCCACGCTGGGGGAGGTCCTGGGGCGGTGATCGGCAGGACGACGCGCAGCACGCCGCTCGAACTGCGGGGCAAGCGGATCCGGCTGCGCACGCTGGGCGACGCCGACTACGACGGCTGGTACGAAGTCCGGAACCGCTGCCGGCAGTGGTTGGTGCCCTGGGAGCCGCGGCCCACCGGGGCGCCTCCCACCCCGGAGGACCGAGCCAGCTTCGCCGCCCGGTGCGCGGCCCGTGAGCGCGAGCGACAGCTCGGCAGCGGGTACGGGTTCGGGATCTTCGTCGGCGAGCGCTTCGCGGGCGAGATCACGCTGTCGTCGATCCAACGCGGTCCGTTCCAGAACGCCTTCATCGGGTACTGGGTGGACGAGGCGCTGGCGGGGCAGGGGCTGGCGCCCGAGGCGACGGTGGTGGTGCTGCGCTTCGCCTTCGAGGAGCTCGGCCTGCACCGGGTGGAGATCGCCATCGTGCCCCGCAACCACGCCAGCCGGCGCGTGGTCGAGAAGCTCGACCTGCGCGAGGAGGGTGTGGCCGTCCGGTACCTGGAGATCGACGGCCGGTGGGAGGACCACGTCCGCTACGCCGTCACCGCCGAGGAGTGGGTGGTGCGCCAGGCCGAGCTGGCCCGCGACTGGCTGTCGCGGGGGTGACTGGCGTCGGGCAGCCCACGACGTCCGGCTCGGCGCGACGCAGCTGGCGCGGCGTCGCTCGGAGCCCACACCTGCTGTGCGCCGGCATCATCATCGTCCTCTCGCTGGCCTGGTTCTTCCCCCTGCTCGAGGGCAGCTCGTTCTCCGCCGTCCCCGGCTACGAGGACGCCGTGTTCCCGTGGGCGGCCAACAACAACGGGCAGACCTTCTACCCCCAATCGGACCAGGCGGCGCTCAACTACCCGTGGCAGAGCGAGCTCACCCTCGACCTGCGTCAGGGGACGATCCCACTGTGGAATCCGGACTCTTTCGGCGGCCAGCCCCTGTACGCCGACGGCTCCAGCGCGCTGCTCTATCCGCCCCGGCTCGTGCTCGCCGACCTCGTGAGCCCCCGGACGGCGCACAACGCCCTGTCGCTGTTCCACGTCACGTTCGCCGGCCTGTTCATGTACTGGCTCCTCGTCGATCTGGAGCTGAGCCCGCTGGCTGCGCTTTTCGGCGCCGTGGCCTGGATGTTCGGCTCCTTCACGCTGGCCTGGCTGCAACTCGAGGTGGTCGCCCCCGTGTTCTGCTGGCTCCCCGCCGGGCTCGTCACCATGCGGCGCTCGGTGCTGCGCTCGTGGCGCTGGACCGTGGCCGCGGCGGCCTCGCTGGCTCTGCTCTTCGTCTCCACGCACCTGCTCTTCGCCGACATTGCCGCCGTGACGATCTGTCTGTACGGCGGCCTGCTGGCCTTGGGTGGCGCCGTGGCGCGACGGCGTTCGGCGGCGGCGCGGCCGCTCGTGCCACCAGCCCGGGCCGTGACGAGCGCCGTGCTCGGGATCGGGCTGGCCGCATTCGTGCTCGTGCCCACGGCATCGGCCCTGAGCGGCATCTCGCGCCAGTCGCTCACGTTCGCCGAGATCTCCAAGGGCATGCTGCTGTCGTTCTCGGACCTGCGCTACGCAGTGTGGCCCGCCCCGCTCCCCATCACCGCCACGGAGATGAACTTCGAGGTGGCGTTCGCCGGAACCCTGACCGCACTGTGCGCGCTCGTCGGGATCGTCCTGCGGCGCAAAGGATCGGGCCTCGGGCGCGGCCTCGTGCTCGGATCGGTGCTCGTGGCGGTGGGCGGCCCGGTGAGCTGGCTCGCCTTCACCCTCATTCCCGGCATGAACATCTTCCGGCCCTACTCGCGGCTGCTGTTCCTGTTCGACCTGGGCCTCGCCGTCCTCGGGGCGGTGGGTCTCGACGCCATCATGAGAAAGATCTCGGGGCCGGTCCCTGTGCCGGTCCCGACATCCGCTTCGACGCCCGACGCCGTCGGGACCGTGGCGGCCGTCGGGCTCGGGCGGCGATCGCACCCCGGCCGGTGGTGGGCGGCGCGCGGCGTGGGGGTGGTCGTGGTGGCGCTCACCGCGCTGCAACTGGGCCACTACGGCCGGCAGATCAACCCCCCCTTCCTGCCGTCGACGCCGGCCCTGTCGTTCCCGGCCACCCCGCTCGTCCGGGCCTTGCAGGCCGGGGGAGGCGGGGTGGCGGGGTGGCCCGACCGCGTGCTTCCCGCCAACGACACCGCCGGCACGTGGCAGCCGCCCATGCTCGATTCCGACGACCCTCTCGTCTTCGGGATCGCCAGCGCCAACGGTTACGACAGCTCGGTGCCCACCCGCACGGTGGACCTGTGGCGCGTCGTGGGCGGGGAGGATCCCGGCGAGGTGATCGCCACCAAGCTCACGAGCGCCTTCCAGCCCACCTACGACGCGCCCCTGGTGCGTTTCGACCTCCTGCCGAGAGTGGGGGTCGACCAGATCGCGGTCACGCCGCCGGTCATGGCCGCCACATCGCTCGTGTCCAGGATCGAGGCACTCGGCTGGAAGACCACCTACACCGGCGCCGACGGTTCGGTCCTCACCTGGACGGGTCCGCCCACCGGTCCCGTCGTGGTGTTCGACGCACGGCACGTGTCCGACGACGCCACGGCGCTGGCCGCCTTCACCGGGCCCTCTTTCGACTACCGGCGCCAAGTCATCCTCGACAGTGCCGGACCGCCGGCGCACGCTCCGGGGCACGCCCGGGTCCTGTCTGCCACCGAGGGTGTGAACAGCGCCGTTGTGCGGGTCCGGTCCTCGGCGCCGGGGTACCTCGTCGTCCCCGACATGTGGGACCCGGGGTGGACGGCCTCGGTGAACGGGGCTCCGGTGCCCGTGCAGCGAGGGGACTTCAACGAGCAGGTGGTCCGCGTCCCCGCCGGCACGGCGGTGGTGCGGATGCGCTACAGCCCGGTCGGCCTCGCCAAGGGTGTGGCGCTCAGCGTGGTGGCGTTGCTCGTGTGCATCGCCATCCTGCTCGCCCCCTTGGTCACTGCGGTGCGCCGTCGGCCCCGCCCACCTCGCCACGCCCGCCCGTCCGGCGCAGCGGCGCCACCCCCGCCGCGGCGCATCGAGCGGCCGTTGCACGCCCCCGTGGCGGTCGCCGACGGTCCGGACGGTGCGGGTTAGGCTGGCGACGTGGCCCTGACCCCTCGGTGCCCATGAGCCGCAGCTACCACGTCTACGTCAGCGACCGAGGCAACGTCTTCATGACCGAGATCGCCGCCGTGCTGGCGGCGGCGCTGGGAGATCTCGGCTACGACACCGTCTTCCCCGCTCCGGGCCTGCCCGAGCGCGGTCGCGACCGGGTCAACCTGGTGATGGCACCGCACGAGTTCTTCACGCTGCAGCGCGACCACACCGAGCAGGAATTGCTCCAGGCCGCCGCGGCCAGCGTGTCGATCGGTGTGGAGCAGCCCGGCACCCGCTGGTTCGAGCTCGGGACGCACTATGCCGGCGTAGGCGCGGCGGTCCTCGACATAAGCCCCTACGCCGTCGACGAGTTGCGCAGCCGCGGTCTCGACGCCATGCACCTCCAGCTGGGGTACCACCCCAGCTGGGACCGCTGGGGCGGCGAGCCGACTCGACCGAGACCGACCGACCTTCTGTTCCTCGGCTCGATGACACCTCGGCGGGACCGGATCCTGGCCGAGGCCGCCCACCTGCTGTGGGACTGCAACGCCGACATCCGACTGTTCGAATTCCCCCGGCCCATGAGCGAGCCGCGGGCCAACTTCGTGGCGTCCGAGGCCAAGTGGGAGATGTTGGCGTCGAGCCGCGTGCTGCTCAACGTGCACCGCGACGAGGTCCCCTACTTCGAGTGGGTCCGCGTGCTCGAGGCGGTGGTGAACGGGTGCCTGGTGGTGACCGAGTCCTCGACGGACTACGGGCCGCTCCTGCCCGGCGAGCACCTCATCGCCGCGCCGGCCGACGTTGTGAGCGCGTACGCCGCCAGCATGGTCATCGACGAGCCGTTGCGAGCCGAGCTCGCCGGTGCGGCCTACGACTTCGTGCGCACCAAGCTCGAGCTGAAGACGCTTTTGCAGCCGGTGTGCACCCACCTGGAGGAGGCCGTCGTCCCCGGCGTCCGGCGTCGGGCGCCAGCGCCCAAGCCGATGGCGCTGCGCCCCGCACCGGTGCCGGCCGGGCCTGCCCCCGTCGGCGACGCCACCCGCAACATGATCTCGCGGGTGAAGGATCTCCTGGACGGCGAGACCCAGCTGTTGCAGCAGGTCGAGGCGCTCCAGGCCCGGCTGGTGCACGGCAGCGCCGATCACGTCGATGTGACGACCACCGAGTCGTGGGACGACGCCACCCCCGAGGTCACGGTGCTCGTCACGTCGTACAACTACCGGTCCCACGTCACCGACGCCATGGCCTCGGTGCGGTGCTCGCTCGGCGTGGCGGTAGAGCTGGTGGTGGTCGACGACCATTCCGAGGACGATTCGGTCGACGTCATCACCCAGGCCATGGCGGAGACGCACTGGTTCCCCACGAAGCTCGTGGCCCGGGCGGCCAACGCCGGTGTGGGGGTGGCCCGCAACACCGGCATCGCCCACGCCCGGTCGGACCGCGTCTTCATCCTCGACGCCGACAACCTCGTCTATCCGACGACGCTGCGCAAGCTGTCCGATGCGCTCGACCGCGAGCCCGGCGCCGCCTTCTCCTACGGCATCATCGCCCGCATCGGCGACCCGGGGTTGCTGAGCCACCTCCCCTGGGACGTCGAGCGCCTGACCATGGGCAACTACATCGACGCCATGGCCATGATCCGCCGCCCGGTGTGGGACGAGGCGGGGGGCTACGACGTCGACAGCAGTCTCCGTGGCTGGGAGGACTACGAGTTCTGGCTGCGGCTGGCGGCGATGGGGGCCTTCGGGGCCTTCGTCCCGGAGTTCGTGGGCTGCTACCGCGTGCACGCCCAGTCGCGCCAGCAGACCGTGAACCTAGACACCGCTCCGTTGATGGCCGACTTCCGGGCCCGCTATCCCTTCCTGCCCTGGAGCGAATGACGATGCAACGAGGTGCGCATGGTTGACCACAGCACGGCCGCCGACGGGACCAGGATCCGGACGCTCGAATCCGAGGTGTGTGCCCTGGAGCAGCGTCTCGAGCAGCGCGAGGCGCTCCTCAAGGACCTGAACCGCCGACTCCTGCAGCTCGAACGGGGCGAGAACGGCATGGCGGGGATGGAGCGGGCCGGTTTCGGCGACGTGGCCCAGGAGAACCAGGTGCTGCTCGAACAGCTGGAGTCGCTGCGCAACACGAAGCTGTTCCGCTGGTCGGCCCCGGCCCGCGACGTCTATGCCAAGCTCCGGCGGTTCCTGTGAGCCCACCGGCGTCGCGCTACACCGCCGACGTCAACCTCATCGGCATCAACGACGCCCACATCCTGGCCATCGGGAGAGTGCCGGCCAACTGCCGGGTGCTCGACCTTGGTGTGGCCGACGGGTCGGTGGCGGCAATCCTGAAGCAGATGGGTTGCCGGGTGTGGGGGGTGGACATCGATCCCGAGGCGGCGGAGGCGGCCCGGGGGGTGTGCGAGGACGTGGTGATCGGTGACCTGTCCACCATGTCGCTGGCCGAGCAGTTCGACGGCCAGCAGTTCGACGTCGTGCTCATGCTCGATGTCCTCGAGCACCTCGGTGATCCCGTGGCGGTGCTCGGGCAGGTGGCGGGCGTGCTGGCCGACGGCGGCTGGGGGGTCGTATCGCTCCCCAACGTGGCCCACGTCTCGATGCGCCTGTCGCTGCTCGAAGGGCGCTTCCAGTACACCGACGTAGGTCTGCTCGACCGGACGCATCTCCGGTTCTTCGATCGGGCCGGGGTCGACGACCTGTTGGAGCAGGCCGGGTGGGCCATGTTCGACCTGGCCCGCGTGACCAGGCCGCTCGGGACGACCGAGATCACCATCGACGACGCCGATCCCGAGCTCGTGGGCCGGCTCGAGGCCGATCCCGAGGGGCTGACGTACCAGTTCGTGCTGAGCGTGGCCCCGCTCGGAGCGCCGGTGCTCGCGCATCCCCCGATCCTTCCTGCCGCCGCGGCCCAACGGGTCTTCCTGGAGGCTATGACGCGCATCGGCGAGCTCGAGGAAGAGGTGCGCCAGTTGCGGCGGGTGCACATCCCCGATTTGTGGTTCGAGCTGGCTGCCATACGGACCCGAGGTCGCGAGCGCCAGGGTCACCTGCGTCACCTGCTGGGGCTCCTGCAGAGCTCCGGCGTGGGCGACGAGACCTCCGGGTAATCGTCGGACCGCGGCTACCGGACAGGCGGGGAACGCAGATGCCCGACGGTTCGTCGTCGGCGACCCGCCGGCGGGGTGCCCACGTGCGGGGCCGCGACGTGCGGGACGGCCACCGTGCCCGCCCCCGACGGCGCGTGGCATCGGTACTGGGTGCCGCGGCCGTCGTCGTGATCGCGGCGGTGTCGGTGGGCGTGGAGTTCGCCAACACGGTGCGCACCACCTCGCTGCTCTCGGGCCCGGTCCTCGACAACCAGTACCACATCAACGCCACCCAATTCGCGTGCCTGCAGGGGGAGATACGCCGTGACGTGCCGAAGGGTGCATCGTTCTACACCGGCGGGCCGCGCAACGCCGACGACGCGGCGTTGGTGGAGTACGCCACGCCGTGGGCCACCCCCACCTGGAACCGCCGAGCGCCGTGGGAGCTGGCGCTGTCAAAGGGTCCGTGTTGGGGCGTGGGCGTCGTGGCGCACCGCCGATGATCGTCCACGGCGTCGCCGGACTCGTCGAGCTGTGCCTGGTCGGGCTCCTGCCCGCGCTGGCGGTGGCGGGGATCTCCTCGGCCACGCTCTTCCTCGTTCCCCTCGCCTCCTCGGCCATGGCCGGCATCGCCGCCACCATCGAGTTCGGGGTGGGGGGGTCGATCGGCGGCTGCTTCGTGGTGGTGGCGGTCCTGGCCAATATTGCCGCCGCCCTCGGCCTGGCCGTGCCGTTCCTCGCCGGCGTGGGATGGCCTCTCCTCGTGTTGCAGGCGCCGGTCATAGGCTTCGATGCCCAGGCCATCTGGCTGGTCCACACCGCCCTGGTGTGGGGCGGGCACCACACGCTGGTGGCCGGCCTCACGAGCAACGTCTACGGCTTCACCAACACCGACTATCCGCCGCTCGTGCCGGGCACGGGAGCGCTCGCCTACGCCGTGGTGGGTCACGTCGACCAGCGGCTGGCGGTGGTGGCGACGGCCGTGCTGAGCGCGTGTGCCGTTGCCGTGCTGGCCGCGGGGATCACTCGAGTCGTTCCCCCCCGCGCAGGTGTCGTGCGGCGGGCGGGGGCGGTCGTCGTCGTCATCGGCTTCTGCGGGGCGGTGTTCGGGATCTCGGGCCAGTTCGCAGTGAACGGCTACACCGACACCTTGTGGTCGGCCGCCGCTCTGGTTGCCGTCGTGTACGGGCTCGTCCTGCCCCGGACCAGCCGCAACCTCCTCGTTGCCTGGCTCTGCATCGTTGTGGCGTCACTCACCAAGAACGAGGGCTTCGTGGTGAGCGGCGCCATCTCCGTGCTCGTGGCCGTGCGCTGTGTTCCCTGGGCCGCGCGACGCGGGCGCCACGGGTCGGGCGAGGGGTGGGCACGACGCTTGCCCGGCGCGGCCCGGGCGCTCGGGGGCGCCGGCTGGGTACGCCTGGTGCTGACGGCGGGCGTTCCCATGGTGCCCGGGGCGTTGTGGGCGTCGTTCGTCAAGCTGAATGGGATCGGCAGCCAGCTCTTCATCTCGGGGCGCACGGAGTCGATCCCCCTGCGGCTGAGCGCCACGGCGGCGTCGATGGGGAGGCAGCTCGATCTCGCCCCCGCCGCGCTGGTGGTGCTGCTCGTGGGAGCGCTCACGCTGCGCCACCGCCGCCGGCGCGTCGGCGCCGCCAACCCGGCGTGGCTGTGGACGGTGGCGCTCGCCGGCCTGGTGGTGATCGGCGCCACCTATGTGTTCGGGACCATCGAGATCCACTGGTGGCTGAGCACGAGCGTGACGCGCACCACCATTTTCGACCAGATGGCATTCCTGGTGGACATGACGATCTGGGCGCTCGTGGCTATGACGGCCCCGGGAAGGCGCGAGCCCGAGCCCGATGACGATGCGGCGCAGCGTCACGAGCCCGTTCCCGCGGCGCGTGATGCGCCGCGGGTGGAGGCCGGCGTGGGCTGACGGGCTCACTCCGCCCGCAGGAGGACGTCGGTGGACGTGCGGGCGGCGACACGCCCCGGCACGGCGGCGATGAGGTTGGCGAGCACCAGCGAACCGAGGCCGATCACCACCACCCCCACCACCGGCACGCTGGGAGCAGGCACGGCGCTGATCTCACGGGCGAAGAGGTCCCACAGGGTGCGGCCCAGCACGATCCCGAGGGGGATGCCCACCACCGCGCCGATGACCACGGCCACGCTGGACTGCCACGCCACCACCGATGCCAGCTGCCGCTGGGTGAACCCGAGGGTCTTGAGGAGTGCCAGGTCGCGTCGCCTTCGGCGCACCGACGCCATCAGGGTGAGGCCCAGGGCGGCCACGGCGCCGGCGGCCAGACCCGCACCGAGGATGGCAGGCGTGGCGCCCATGGACCGGTAGTTGACGATCTCGGCGGGGCGTTGGACGGCGTCCACGACCACCCCGTAGTCGGCCGGCGTGCTGGTGGAGGCGGCGATCCGCTGGAGCGATCGCCTTCCCGCCGCGGCGCTCACCCCGTGGGCCAGGCGAACCAGGATGGCGTCGGGACCCGGCGCTGCCCCGGGTAGCGAGTAGCCCGTGGAGCTGGTGGCGGGGAGGACCCGGTTGGCCACGAGGGCCCCCGTGCCCATCTCGGGGTGTTGGTTGCCGCCCACACCGATGGTCGGCATGGTGGCGGTGCCCACGATGCGCAGCCGCACCGGGCGGGTGGCGCCGTTGCTGACCGTGACCGTCTCACCGAGGTGGGCGTGCAGTTGGCCGAGCGTGACCGCCCCGAGCACGATCTGGTCCGGGCGTTCGACGCCGTGGCCCGACAGCACCGGGGGCGCCACCGTTGCGCCGGCGCGCTCGGCGATGGCCGCCACAGCGGGAAGGTCGCCCACGCGCAGCGTGTCGAAGAGGATGCCGTTCCAGGCGGCGACCTCATGGTCGTGGTCGAGCAGCTGTGCCGAACGGGCGCCGGGCATCACGCCGCCCTGGGAGGCGGTGAGCTCGTAGTCCCAGTTCCACCCGTACAGCGCGGGGTGCGACACGAGGGCGTTGAGGCTGGCGCCGAAGGTCACCGTGGCCACCACGATCACGATGGCGAGGGTGGCACCGAGCATGGCCGAGCGCACCGGCACCGCCTCGGCCTCGCCACCGCCGGGCTCGACGGCGAAGCGCACGCCCGTCACCGCCGCCGGGGACAGGCCGATGGCGGCCGCCGAGTCGGCCAGGGTCGAGGGGCGCGTGGGGGCATGCCGGCGGCGCGCCGAGGCGCGGTGCGGGGCGTTGCGGTAGGCGAGGAAGAGACCCACGGCGCCGAGCACGACCACGAGCACCGCCACGCCCGATCCGAGCACGGTCCAGTCGAACGCCACCCCCGGTGTGGGGTAGACGGGTCGCGCCGGACCGAGCGGGCTGAGTGGCGACAGTGCGACAGCCACCACGGCGGCGGCGAACGCCCCGAGCACCACCGCGCCCAGGATGCCGACGAGCCCGTCGCCGACGGTCATGGCCGGATCGGCGCCGAGGGCGCGCAGTGTGGTGACCTCGGCGGACCCGAGGCGCACCTGGCGACCGATCATCTGGGCCGCGATGAGCAGGGCGGCCAGGGCGGCGAAGGCGCCGAACACCCCGAGGGCGATGGACTCGGGCTTGATGGCCCGCTCCGCCTTGGCCACGATGGCGGGAGCCGGATTGGCGGTGAAGGGGCTGAAGCCAGGCGGCAGGAGGGCGGTGATCCGGGCCTGGACCTCCGCCACGGCGCGCGAGGTCCCGTCGACCTTCACCTCGGTGCCGGTGTAGTAGGCGCAGCACGACAGCAGCGGTGCGGCGCGAGCGGGGGGGAACGCCAGGATGTTGGCGTTGTTGGGCACGTCCACGTCGTCCTCGACCACGGCCGTGCTCTGCAACACGATCCCCACCATCGTGGCCCGGAAGCGCTCGTGGGGGACGACGCGTGCCGTACCGAACGCCCGCAGGTTGGTCTGGGCGTTGGTGTAGACGCCGAAGGTCACGGACTCGCCCACGTGGAAGTGAAGGAGCCGGGCAGTGGTGGCGCTCGTCACGAAGGCGTGCGCGTCCGTGGGCCGAGGGAGACGGCCGCTCGTGGCGGTCGCCCCCACGTGGCTGTATGAGAAGTTCTCGTCGAGCCCGGCGGCCTCCCCGGCGGAGGCCGGAAAGGAAGCCGGGGAGAGCGGTGCGCCGTGGGGGCCCAGGGGGATGATGTTGAGCCCGGACTGGTTGCCCACCTCGGTGACGTGGGGGAGACGGGCGATGGCCGCCACGAGCGGGGCGTCATACCCCCGACCCGCGACCCCCGGCGTCGGGTTCACGAAGGCGGTGATGCCGAACAGGTCGGGGGGGTGGGTGCTCGCCATGTACAGGGGGAACGAGGACTGGGTGCGTCGCGCCGCCGCCACCGCCCCCATGGCCAGGCCGCCCACCAGCCCCAGCAGCACCACGAGCGCCAGGTACCCGGCCCGGCGGCGGCGCACCGTCGTCCGGAAGCGGTAGACGCAGACCCCGAGCGCCTGGCGCGTCACGACGACGTGCTCACGGACCCTGGGCACCTCGTGTCCGGCATCCACCCCTCCGTGGACGCGCCGCATTGACGCCGTCCTCAGGAAGTGTGGCCCACGGTGCGCTGCGAACCAAGGTTGTCAGCCGGTGCGAGCCGAGGTGGTCAGCCCGTCGCCTCCCACCGTGCCAGCACCACCACCACCCCGGTGCGCAGGAGCGGCCGCCGATGTCCGGGCCGGTCGCGGCGTCGGTGGGGGGCGTGGTGCGGTCGGCGCCTCAGGCGTCGCTGCGGCCCTCGCCGCTCGTGTGCAGGACAGCGGGGGAGTGGCGGAAGAACTGCTCGATGTCCTGGGAGTACGTATACGACGGGGGTGCATCGCCCACGCTCCGGCGCAGCCGCACGGCCCGGATGAAGCTCTCGACGGCGCCCGCCGAGGTGTAACGGCACGAGAAGCCCGTCTTGCCGAGGCGGGTCGTGTCGACCCCGCGGCCGTAGCGCAGTAGGCATTCGAGCTCGGGTGGGAACTCGATGACACCGAGGCGGACGAGGGGAAGCGCAGCGGCGTGGGTCCCCACCGGCGACAGCGGCAGCAGCCGGGTCCCACAGATGGCGGCCACCTCGCTCCACGGGAGCTTGCCCGCGCCGGCCACGTTGTAGAGGCCCGGCACCCGGTGGCGGGTGACGTGCTCGAGACAGCGCGTGACGTCGTCCTCCTCCACGAATTGCAGCAGCGGGTCGTAACCGGCCACCGCCGGGCACACCGGGCGGGAGAGGTTGGTGCTGATGGGGGTGACGATGTCGGTGCCGAGCACGTTGGCGAACCGGAGCACCGACACCACGGTGGCGGGATTGTCCTCGGCGAAGTCGCGCACGAAGCCCTCCACCTCCAGGAGCGACCGCTCGACCCTGGTGCGCGCCGGCGAGGTGCGGGGCACCTCCTCGCGGAACCACGCCGGGTCGGTGGCGGCCGACCCGTAGACGAGGGTCGACGATTTGACGACGACCTGGCGCACCGGGGAGCCCGATTGCCCGGCGGCGGCGAGGAGGTTCATGGTGCCGATGACGTTGATCTCGTGCAGGGCGCGGCCCGGCACCCTGGTCGAGTCGACCACGAGGAAGGTGTGGACGATGGTGTCGACCTGGGTGGCGCGCACGATGCGCGACAGGATCGAGTAGGTCTGGTCGGCCCGCACGAACTCGGTGCGCTCGAGCGGCACCGTCGGCTCACGGGTTCCCATGCCCAGGATCATCTCGACCTCGGGATCGCACTCGAGCGCCTGGGCCATGCGCCCGCCCCAGAAGGTGTCGAGGCCGGTGATCAGGACTCGCCGGCCCACTGCCTCACCCGAACCACACGCTGCGGCGGTCGCGCAGCATCTCGTAGATGGTCTCCTGCATGTTGGAGCGGATCTTCTCCGCCTCCTCCATAACCCGGCTCTTCGAGTAGCGCTCCTGACCGCTCGGCACGTCGAAGGTCACCGGGTCGAGGACGCGCAGCTTGAACTTGGCGGGGAAGTACATCGCCAACCCGAGCGGGCCGAAGGCGAGCATGTTGGCGGTGACCGGCACGTACGGCACGCCCAGGATGCGAGCCAGCGACGGCAGTCGGAAGAGGATAGGCATGGACTCCTCGGCCCCCACCACGGTGATGGGGATCACCGGGACCCCGGCCCGCATGGCGATCTCCACGAATCCGCCGCGGCCGAAGCGACGCAGGCGGTACCGGTCGGCGTAGGTCTTCGACGGCCCCTTCGTCCCCTCGGGGAACACCAGGGCGAGCTGACCCTGGTCCCGCAGGAGCCGGAGGGCGTTGTCGGGATGAGCCGGCACGCCGCCGACGCGCGCCCACACCGTGCCGAACCACGGCACGCCGCGGAAGAAGAACGGCGGCGTGGTTGGCGACAAGAAGGGCGCCACCGGAGCGGGGGATCTTCTCCAGGCCCTCCCACTCCACCCGGAACCAATTGTTGTAGAGCGGGGAGAAGAGCTTCCTGGCGATCTCGCGCGAGTGCTCGGACCGACCCCACTCGTCGACGTCCGACAAGCGGTGCCCGGGGATGTCGGCGTTGTCGCCACGGGGCAGCGCCACCAGCTCGGCGCTCCCCGTGCGCTCGGTGCGCTCAAGAGTCTCTTTTTCTGCCGGCACGTTGTCATGGTACCCGTCGTGGTGCGAGGCTCCGCAGGGCCGCTCGAAGGTGGCCCTGCCCCTCGCATTCCTTGACTGCCCCAACCCCCACCTCTACCTTGCTCTCGGGGGACCGGGCTTCGTCGGCGCGGTGCCCGGCCACGGGCCGAGATCGGCAACCTGCACTGGAGGAGGCCGTGGAGGGCGAGTCCCGCACGACCGCCGGGGTGCTCAGGGGTGTGGAACTGCCCGGAGCGTGGGCGTTCCGGGGGATCCCCTATGCCCGGACGGGTGGAACGGCCGGCCGGTGGCGCCGGGCGCTGCCCCCCGAGTCGTGGGCGGGGGTCCGGGATGCGGGCACGTGGGGCCCCATCGCCCCCCAGGCGCCGCCGGTGGCGGGGTTCAGCCTGCCCGGCGATCCCACCCTCTCCGACGAGGACTGTCTCAACCTCAACGTGTGGACACCCCGGCCCGATCACGGTGCCCGCCCGGTTCTCGTGTGGGTGCACGGGGGTGGTTTCACCACCGGCACGGGGGCGAGCACCTTGTTCGACGGCCGCCGCCTGGCGGCCCGGGGCGCCGTGGTGGTCACCGTCAACTACCGCCTGGGTGCACTCGGGCTCATGGCCCACCCCGAGCTGGCGGACGGCCCGGGAGGACCGGGGAACTGGAGCCTGCACGACCAGATCGCCGCGCTGCGCTGGGTCCAGGACAACATCGGCGCCTTCGGGGGCGATCCCGGCAACGTCACGCTGGTGGGCGAGTCAGCCGGGTCGATGAGCATCGCCGCCCTCCTCACGGCGACGGAGGCCGCCGGTCTGTTCCATCGGGCCGTGCTCCAGAGCGGTCCGCCGGCGACGGCCACCCCGGCGTGGGCGCAGCGTCGCGCCGAGCGCATCGCCGGCCACCTCGGAGTGAGTCCGGGCGCGCTGGGGCGACTCCACCAGGTCCCTCCCATGCACCTGGTGGAGGCCACCCAGCGACTGGCCGCCGAGGTCCCCACCGAAGGAGGGCTGCCGCTGCCGCTGCTCCCCGTCGTCGACGGCGATCTGCTCAGCCGACCGCCCGCCGACATGGTCGCCGACGGGTCGGCGACGTGCGTGCCGCTGCTGGTGGGGACCACGCGTGACGAGGCTGCCCTCTTCACCGCCGCCGACGCGGCCGACACCTCGCTCGACGACGAGAGGGTCGCCCGCCGGTTGGCGCCCTTCGTCGGGGCACAGGCCGCGGACGAGATCGTGGCCGCCTACCGGCGCGCCCGGCACGCCCGGGGCGATCCGGTGTCGGCGCGCGACCTGTGGACGGCGGTCACCACCGACTACGTCTTCCGCCTGCCGCTCCAGGCGCTGGCCGGTGCCCACGCCAAGTACGAGCCGCGCACCTACGCCTATCTCTTCACGTGGGAGTCCCCCTTCCTCGGAGGGATGTTCGGGTCCTGCCACGGGCTCGACATCCCGTTCGTGTTCGGCACGGTGCAGGATCCGGCCGTGCGGATCTTCTCCGGCGCGGGCCCCCGGGCCGACCTGCTCACCGAGCAGATGCAACAGGCGTGGATGGCGTTCGCCCGCGACGGCGACCCGTCGTGCGAGGCCGTGGGCCAGTGGCCGCCGTTCGACCTCGCCGACCGACCGACCATGGTCCTCGGACCCGACAGCGGGGTGCAGGAGGATCCCCGCTCCGCCGAGCGTGTCGTCTGGGAGGATGTCGGTGCCGACATCGGCGCCGGCCACCACCACGAGTGAGCCATCCGGCTCGTTGCTATCGACCCGGGGGTGTAGCCCAACGGCAGAGGCAGGGCGCTTAAAACGCCTCCAGTGAGGGTTCGAGTCCCTCCACCCCCACCGACGAAGTGTCAGCATGCGAAACCCGGCGGGCAGGGTGACTCGGCTGACGAGCCGCGCTCGGCCGTTGCCGACGGTGAGCCGTAGCCTCTGCTCGAAGGAGTGGGGTTCAGGTACGCGCGCCGGTCGGGTCCACGTCGAGCTCACCGTGGGCGCTCCGCAGCGGGCCTATCGAGCGCATGCAGTGATCCAGTCGAATTCGGAGGTGATGCGGATCCCGACTCCGGAAACGTGCATGGGTTCGATGACGCTGCGCAAGGCGTCGCAGAAGTCGTCGAGCCCGACTGCCCGAATCGCCGGGACCGAGGGCCCGGCCGCGGCGAGCGAGCGGACGGCGATTTCGATGTCGGGCCATTCGTTGACGACGGTGAGGGCCCCTCGCTCGAGGCGTTCGAACCCGGTGGCCTTCAACATGTTCTCGATCACGTTCTGGGTGTCGCCGTGCTCCACGTTGGCTGCGGCGTGGGAGGCTTCTGAGAGTTCGATCACCTTGACGAAGTACGGCATGAG
>JBEKVE010000116.1:0-9761 GCA_049514335.1 Acidimicrobiales bacterium | reverse complement strand
GCGCAGCGCCGACCACGCCACCGCCCGGTACATGGCCCCCGTGTCGAGGCGCTGCACCCCGAGATGGTCGGCCACGGCCTGGGCCAGCGTGGACTTGCCCGCCCCGGCGGGACCGTCGATGGCCACCACCCGCACCGCCGAGCCGCTCACGCTCCTCCGCCCGCCAGCAAGGCCAGGTCGTCGGCGAAGCGGGGATAGCTGGTCGCCACGGCCTCCCATCCGCTGATGCGGGTGGTGCCCTCCCCCGCCGCCAACCCGGCCACGGCCCCGGCCATTGCCATGCGGTGGTCGCCGCGGGCGTCGACGGTGCCCGGCGTGAGCCGGGCGGCACCGTGGACCACCAGGTCGTCGCCGTCGATCTCCGCCCCGGCGCCGAACGAGCGCACCAGCTCGGCCACGCCGGCCAGGCGGTCCGACTCCTTCACCCGCAGCTCGCCCACGTCGTGGAACACGGTGTCGCCCCGGGCACAGGCCGCCGCCACGGCCAGGGCGGGCACCTCGTCGAGCCCCGTGATCTCCGCCCCGTGGACCACCGTGGCGTCCAACGGCCCCCACCGGGCTGTGACATCGGCGGTGGCGGCCAGGTCGCCGGGGCCCGTGGCGGGAACCTCCTCGATGGCCGCCCCCATGCGGGTGAGGACGTCCAGAAAGCCACGCCGTCCCCGGCCCACGTACAAGCGCGGCACCGTGACGCGGCTGTCGGGCACCACGCACGCCGCCACCAACCAGAAGGCGGCCTGGGAGGGGTCACCGGGCACGTCGAGCTCGAAGGGTGCGAGCGGCCCGGGTGACAGGCGCACCACGTGGGTGCCGTCGGCGCCTTCCTCGTCGGTGATGCGTGCGCCGCAGCGGGCCAGCAACTCCTCGGTGTGGAGCCTGGTGACGACGGTCTCGCGCACCACCGTCTCGCCCGCGGCCGCCAACCCGGCCAGCAGCACGCACGACTTCACCTGGGCGCTCGGCACCGGGGTGGCGTAGTCGATCCCCACGAGGGCCCCGCCCCGCACGGTGATGGGGGGCAGGCAGCGGTCGCCGCGTCCTTCCACCACGGCCCCCATGCGACGCAGCGGGAGCGCCACCCGGTCCATGGGCCGGCCCGACAGTGACGCGTCCCCGGTGAGCTCGGTGGCCCACGGCCGGCCCGCCACCAACCCCGCCAGCAGGCGCATGGTGGTGCCCGAATTGCCGGCGTCGAGGGGTCCGTCGGGGGGGTGCAGGCCCGCCCCGGCAGAGACCGTCGTGCCCTCGACGCGGGCCCCCATGGCCCGCAGGGCGGCGGCCGTGGCGGCCACGTCGTGGCCGTCGGAGAGGCCCCGCACCGTCGACTCCCCCTCGGCCAGGGCGCCGACGATGAGGGCGCGGTGCGACACCGACTTGTCCCCCGGGACCCGGACCGTGCCGTCCAGGCGCCGAGCCCCCGCCACGCTGAACAGCACCGTCACTGCAGTCTCCACGCCGTGGCGCGGTAGCCGCGTTCCACGATGGCCTCTTGCAGACGTGGCGCGGTGTCGGCGTCGACCACCAGGACGAGCACGCCCCGGTCGCCTTCGGCGCTGTGGGCGATCTCGAGGTCGGCGATGTTCACGCCGAGATTGCCGGCCAGGGTGGTGATGTCGGCCAGGACGCCGGGCCGGTCGGGGATGGGGACGCGCAGCTCGGTCAGGCGCTCGGGGCGCACGGCCCGGGCCGGGAGCGAGCGCCGCGCCAGCGCGGCGCGGCCCAGGACCTCGAGCAGTCCGCTGCGGTCGGCCGACGCCACCCGGTCGCGCATCGTCGTCAGCTCGCCGAGCAGGGCGTCGAAGGTGGCCACGATGGCGGCGGCGTTCTGGGCGCACACGTCGGGCCAGATGGCGGGCTCCCCCGCCGCGATGCGGGTCATGTCCCGGAACCCCCCGGCAGCGAGGCGCAGCAGGGCGGCGTGCTCGGTGGAGCGGTCGTCGGCCAGGTTCATGAGCGTGGCCGCCGTCAGGTGCGGGACGTGCGACACCATGGCCACGAGGGTGTCGTGCTGCTCGGGGGGCAGCGCCACCACCTCCGCCCCCAGGCTCCCCACCACGGTGCGCAGGCGGGCGAAGGCACCGGGATCGGTGGAGGTGGTGGGGGTGAGCACCCACGTCGCCCCCACGAACAGATCGGCGTCGGCGCCCTCCACCCCCACCTGCTCGGAGCCGGCCATGGGATGGCCCCCCACGAAGCGGGGGTCGGGCACCGCCGCCACCAGGGGGGCCTTCACCCCCGCCACGTCGGTGACCACGGCGTCGGGACGCACCACGCGACGAAGAGCGGCGAGCGCCTCGGCCTCGACCGCGCCCACGGGGGTGGCTACGAAGGTGATCTCCGCCTCGGGGTCCTCGCCCACGGCGTCGAGGGCGCCGAGCTCGAGGGCGCGCTGGGCGCTGGCGGGGTGGCGATCGGCGCCGGTGACGTGCCAGCCCCGGGCCCGCAGCGCCAGCCCGATGGACCCGCCGATCAACCCGGTGCCGACGACGGCGGCGCGTCGCCGGGCGGCATCGGGCGGCATGGTGGGCATGCTACCCAGGCCGGATCGGCCGTCCGGCGGGACGGGCGCGCTGGCCAGGGCGGACGCGTGGGCGCGCCGCTCGTGCCAGGGCGCGCACCTCGTCCGGGGTGAGCACCCGCCACTGTCCCGGGGCCAGACGGTGGTCCGACAACGGCCCGATGCGCGTCCGTACCAGTCGCCGCACCGGGAACCCGACGGCCTCGCACATGCGCCGTACCTGGCGGTTGCGCCCTTCGTGCACCACGATGCGCAGCACCCCGGGAGCGACGACGCCCACCCGGGCCGGCGCCGTGGGCCCGTCGTCGAGCGTGACACCCTGGCGCAGGCGCCGCAGGGCGCCGGGTGTGGGCACGCCGGCCGTCTCCACCACGTACTCCTTCTCCACCCCGTAGGAGGGGTGGGCCAGGCGCTGGGCGAGGTCGCCGTCGTTGGTGAGCAGCAGGAGGCCCTCGCTGTCGGCGTCGAGGCGCCCCACGGGGAACACGCGGGGCTCGGCCGGCACGAGCTGGACCACCGTGGGCCGTCCCTGGGGATCGTCGGCGGTGGTGAGGACGCCCCTGGGCTTGTGCAGCAGGTAATGGACGAGGCCCGGCGTCACCGCCAGGGGCGCGCCGTCGAGGTGCACCACGTCGTGCTCGACGTCCACGCGCCGGCCCAGGGTGGCGACCTCGCCGTTGACCGTCACCCTGCCGTCGGCGATGAGCTCCTCGCACGCCCGCCGGCTGCCGAGCCCCGTGCGGGCCAGGACCTTCTGGAGTCGTTCCCCTTGGCCCGGCTCAGGCATCGGCGCCGGGACGCAGGCGCTCCTCGAGCTGCTCGACGACCTCGGGACCGGGGAGGAGCTCCTCGACGGGAGGGAGCTCCTCGAGTGCGTAGAGGCCCAACTTCTCCAGGAACGCGGCCGTGGTGCCGTAGAGGACGGGCGCCCCCGGGCCCGGCGCGTGGCCCACGGCGTTTATGTAGCCCCGCTGTTCGAGGAGCCGCACCACGCCGTCGACGTTCACCCCCCGCAGGGCGGCGATCTGCGCCCGCGACACCGGCTGGCGGTACGCCACGATGGCGAGCGTCTCGAGGGCGGCCGACGACAGGCGCGACGAGACCCCCTCCATGGCGTAGCGCTCCACGAAGGGGGCCATGTCGGGGTGCGTCTGGTAGCGGTATCCCCCCGCCACCCGGGCCAGCACGAAGCCGCGGCCCTCTTCCTCGTACCCCGCAGCGAGCTCGGTGCAGGCCGCCTCGACCCGCTCGATGGGCATCTCGAGCAGCTCGGCCAGCATGTTGGGCGGCACGGGCTCGACCGCCGACAACAAGACGGCCTCGATGGCGCGGTGCTCTTCTGAGAGGGACACAGGTCGTCGCTCAGCCGTCGTATTCCTCGACCCCGTCCGCAGCACCCACAGTGGAAAGCACGGACGGACCCGAGACCCACACCACGACGAGGTCGCCGAAGGTCTCGCCCTGGTCGAGGCTGATCGATCCCCGCTTGCACAGCTCGAGCAGCGCCAGGAAGCGCACGATGATCTGCATGCGGGTGGTGCAGTGCGCCGTGAGCTCCCGGAACGACGCCCGGCCGTCGCGTGGCAGGCGCTCTTCGAGCTCGGCCACCGCCTCGGACACGGTCACCGCCTCCACCGTGACGTGCGACAGGTCGAGGATGAACTCGGGGCGTGGCGTGGTGCCCTTCAGGAAGGCGGCGGCCAGCTTGGCCGGGGTGAGGCCGGCCAGGAGGTCGGGGGCGAGGTCGCGGAAGTGCTCCTCGAGCCCGGTGATGCGGGGCACCGAGCGGCGGGTCCGGTCGATGAGCACGGCGAAGGCGTCGGACGCCGCCGCGTAGGCCTGCAGCTCGAGGAGCCGGGCGAGGAGGCGGTCGCGCTCTTCGAAGCCGGCCAGCTCCTCGTCGTCGTCCACCTCGTCGGGCCCGGGGAGCAGTTTGCGGGACTTGAGCTCGACCAGGATGGCGGCGATCACCAGGAACTCGCTGGCCGTCTGCAGGTCGAAGGGCTGGCGGGCCGCCATCTCGGCGATGAAGGCGTCCACGATCTCGGCGATCCGGATGTCGTAGACGTCGACCTTGTGCTCCGACACCAGGGCGAGCAGCACGTCGAAGGGCCCCTCGTACACGGGCGTCGAGACGTGCGCCACCACGCTCCCGACCCTACCGGCTGCGTCCCCCGCCGCTGCGCATGCCCGGTGAGCAGGTCCGACGGGGGTGACGTGGCCTCCCGTACCATGGCACGCCATGGCCAGGGTCCTCTCCGGGGTGCAACCGAGCGGTGATCTCCATCTGGGGAACTACCTCGGGGCCTTCCGCAACTGGGTGTCGGACCAGTACGTCCACGACGCCTTCTTCTGCGTGGTCGACCTGCACGCCATGACGCTCGACTACGACCCCGCCCTCCTCGCCGGGCGCACCCTCGACACGGCCACGGTCTTCCTCGCCATGGGCCTCGACCCCGCGGCGTGCACCCTGTTCGTCCAGAGCCACGTGCCCGAGCACCCCCGTCTGACGTGGCTGCTCGAGTGCACCGCCACCATGGGGGAGCTGCGCCGCATGACGCAGTTCAAGGACAAGGGCGGGGAGCAGGAGCGGGCACGGGTGGGCCTGTTCACCTACCCCGTGCTCATGGCGGCCGACATCCTGCTCTACGACGCCGATCGCGTCCCGGTGGGCGAGGACCAGCGCCAGCACCTGGAGCTCACCCGGGACGTGGCCATGCGCTTCAACAACCGCTACGGCAAGACCTTCGTCGTGCCCGAGGCGGCGCTGCCCGGGCTGGGAGCGCGCGTCATGGACCTGCAGGAGCCGACGCGCAAGATGTCGAAGTCGGTGTCCTCGCCCCTCGGCACCGTGCTCGTCCTCGATCGGCCCGAGGAGATCGACCGCAAGGTGCGAAAGGCGGTGACCGACACCGAGGCCGAGGTCCGCTACGACCGCGCCGCGCGACCCGGGGTGTCGAACCTCCTCGAGCTGCTGGCCGCCGCCGGCGGCGGGGACCCGGCCGAGCTGGCGGAGCGCTTCACCGGCTACGGCCAGCTCAAGGCGGCGGTGTCGGAGGCGCTCGTGGAACTGCTCCGTCCCGTGCGCGAGCGCCACGCCGAGCTCGAGGCCGATCGCGGCTACGTGGCCTCGGTCCTGGCCGAGGGGGCCGGGCGCGCCCGCGCCGTGGCGGGGCCCACCCTCGACAGGGCCATGCGCGCCGCAGGTCTTCTCCCCCCGCCCGGCGGGTTCAGCGCCTGATCAGGAGACGAGGCTCCCCCACCACTGCTGCAGCGGCCCGAACAGGTGGCCGAGGGCCGAGGGGAACAGGAACACCACGATGAGCGGCACGAACATGGTGAGCGGGCGGATGCGGAAGTAGCGCGGCAGCCAGCGTGTCGGCAGCAGCCGTTCGAGCACCGCCGATCCGTCCAGGGGCGGTAGGGGGATGAGGTTGAACGCCGCCAGGATGACGTTCACGAAGCCGAGCAGGAACACGTACTGCGCCCAGCCCGGCAGGACGCCGAGTACCACCCCGTCGGGCGACCCGAGGCCGGCCACGACGCGGGTGTGGGCCGCCACCCCGTGGCGAAGCGCCACGGCACAGGCCAGGGCGAGCACGATGTTCACCCCCGGGCCCACGAGCGACACCACCACGCTGTGGTTGCGCGGGCTGCGCAGGCGCCCCACGTCGACGGGGACGGGCTTGGCGTAGCCGAGGACACCGCCGCCGCTCAGGGCCATCATGACGGGCAGGATGAGGGTGCCGAAGGGGTCGATGTGGCGCAGCGGGTTGAGCGTGATGCGCCGGGCGCGCTTGGCGGTGTCGTCCCCGAAGGCGAGGGCAGCCACGCCGTGGGACACCTCGTGCACCATGACAGAGGGCACGAAGGCGGCGAACAACAGGATCTTGTAGGTGGTGAGGTCGCCGATGCGCACCAAGGCCACCACCGCCGCGATCCCGGCCACGATCCAGATGACGGTGCGCCGGTCGACGCGCTGGTGCGGGGATGCCGGCGAGGACGCCGGCGACGACGGGCTCGACCCGTCTGACGGGGTGGGCGCCCCGGGCGGCGCTGGTGTCGGATCCGACGCGGGCGGGAACCACTCGGCGTCGCTCACGGCGCCGACGCCCCGGTCAGTGCTTCGACGCGCAGTTGATGCAGTAGCGCGCCGCCGGTTTGGCCTCGAGGCGCAGCGGGTCGATGGGCCGACCACAGTCCTCGCACACGCCGTAGGCGCCTTCGGACAGTTTGGCGAGCGCCCGCTCGACCTCGTCGAGCGTCTCGCGCAGCTTCGCTCCCAGGGCCTCCACCTCGCCACGCTCCGCGGTCACCTGGCTGGAATCGGCGAAGTTCGAGTCGTAGGTGAGCCCCGAGCCCGAGAGCCCGAGCTCGTCGAGCCTGGCCACCAGCTCCTGGCGTTCTTCCTCCAGAAGGGCGCGGTGATCGACGGTCGAGGCGTCGCTGGGCATGGAACGAGACTACTGCGCTGTGCCCCCACCGGCGCGCGGGTGTGCCTGCTCATAGGCGTGGCGAAGGTGCTCGAGGGTCACCCGCGTGTAGATCTGGGTGGTGGCGATGGAGGCGTGCCCGAGCAGCTCCTGGACCACCCGGATGTCGGCGCCATGGGCCAGCATGTGGGTGGCGCACGAGTGGCGCAGCACGTGCGGGTGCACGCGGTCCTCGAGGCCGGCGGCGCGGGCCCGCTTCTTCAACACCCCCCACACCCCCTGCCGGGTGAGCCGCCCACCCCGCGCGTTCAAGAACACCGCCTCGGCGTCACCGCGCCGCGCCCACCGGCGCGGCTCGAGCCAGGGACGGCCCCGGGGCCCGAGCCAGTCGTTGAGGGCGCGCCGCGCGCAGCGGCCCACGGGGACGAGACGCTCCTTGTCCCCCTTGCCGAGCACCCGCACGAGCCCGGTGTCCGAGCCGAGATCCGACAGTGACAATCCCGCCAGCTCCGACACGCGGATGCCCATGCCGTACAGGACCTCCAAGATGGCCCGGTCGCGCAGTGACCACACGTCGTCGGCGCTCGTCGTGTCGAGCAGGCGCGCCACGTCGGCCTCGTCGAGGGCCTTGGGCAGTCGCCGACCGGGCCGCGTGGGCCGCACGTCGGCGGTGGGGTCGTGGCGTGCCCCACCTTCCTCCACCAAGAAGCGGTGCAGGCCCCGCACGGCGGCCAGCCCCCGGGCCACCGACGCCGGGCTCATGCCGGCGCTACGCCGGGCGGCCAGGAACCCCTCCACCTCGGCGGTATCGGCCTCGAGCGGGGTGGTGCGCCGCGCCGTGAGGTGCGACTCGTAGCTCACCAGGTCCCGCCGGTACGAGGCGATGGTGTTGCGGGCGCGCCCCTGCTCCACCGCCAGCCACGTCAGGTACTCCTCGGCCCCGCGGCTGAGCGGCCGCGCGTCGTCGGCCACGTCGACGTGCACACCGACCACGGGATCGTGATCGGTGTGGGTGCCGGGTCGGGCCATGGCGGGCTCCGATCAGCCCGTAGGGCCGGGCCCGGCACCCGAGCCCTGTGCCCGCTCTGCTGCACCGGCGCGCCACGCCTGGCGCGCCAGCACGAGCCCGAGCACGGTCTGGGCGTCGACCAGCGCGCCGCTGCGCACCATGTCGTCGACATCGTCGAGCGCCACCTCGAGCATCTCGATGGCGATCTCCTCCTCGCCGTGGCGGGCGACCTGGCCCGGCTCGAGGCCCCCCGCCATGTAGATGCGGGTCTCCTCGTCGCAGAAGCCGGGCGTGTTGTAGACGGTGGCGAGCAGCTGCATGGTCCGGGCCCGCACCCCGGCCTCTTCCTCGAGCTCGCGCCGGGCGGTCTCCTCGGGCTCCTCGCCCGGCACGTCCCGCGTGCCGGCGGGGATCTCGAGCAGGACGCGGTCGATCGACCCCCGGTACTGGCGCAACAGGAGGGCGGTGCCGTGGTCGGTCACCGGCACCACCGCCACGGCGCCGGGATGCCGGACCACGTCGCGGGTGAAGGTGGCTCCGTCGGGGGCCTCGAAGCGGGCCTCGACCACCGAGATCCGCCATCCCTCGAACCGGACCTCGTCCCCGAGGTGCCGAAAGCCGGCGGCGCGTGGACCCCTGTGCGGGTCAGGCGCCGGCACCGACGGGTCGGGCGGCGTCAGGGCGCAGCACCGACGTCGGCGTCGATGGTGATGAGGCGGGGCAGGCGACCCTCGGCCCGGGCCAGCGCGGCGGCCAGCAGCTCCCGGAACAGGGGGTGGGGCCGGTCGGGCCGGCTCTTGAACTCGGGATGGGCCTGTGTCCCCACCCAGAATGAGTGCCCGGGCAGCTCCACGAACTCCACGAGCACGCCGTCGGCCGAGGTGCCCGAGCAGTGCAGGCCGGCGTCCTCGAGCTTGGACCGGTACCGGGGGTTCACCTCGTAGCGGTGGCGGTGGCGCTCGGACACCACCGTGGTGCCGTAGGCATCGGCGACCAGCGACCCCTCGACGAGCTGGGCGACGTAGGAGCCCAGCCGCATGGTGCCCCCCATGTCGACCACCTTGTGCTGCTCGTCCATGAGGTCGATGACGGGGTGGGGCGTGAGCGTGTCGAACTCACGCGAGTTGGCGCCGTCGAGACCGGCGAGGTTGCGGGCGACCTCGATCACCATCACCTGGAGCCCGAGGCACAGGCCGAGGCACGGGATGTCGCGCTCGCGGGCGAAGCGGGCGGCGTCGATCTTCCCCTCGACACCGCGCTCGCCGAAGCCGCCGGGGATGACGATGCCGTCGAGCTGCGTCATGCGGTCGGTGGCGAGGAGGTCGGGGACCGTTTCGGCCTGGATCCAGTCCACCTCGACCTTGGCCCCGTGATGGAACCCGGCGTGGCGAAGCGCCTCTCCCACCGACAGGTAGGCATCGGGGAGGTTGACGTACTTGCCCACCACGCCGATGCGCACCGGCCGCTCCGAGGCCGACACCTGGGAGACGACCTTCTCCCACCCCGACAGGTCCACGGGGTGCACGGTGTCGTCGATGGCGAGCGTGCGGCACACCACACGGTCGAACCCCTCGTCGTGGAGCACGAGGGGGATCTCGTAGATGCTGGGCGCGTCCACGGCGGAGATGACGCCTTCGGCGGGCACGTCGCACAACAGCGAGATCTTGCGCTTGAGGCCCTCGGAGATGGGCTGGTCGGAGCGGCACACGATGATGTCGGGCTGGATGCCCCGGCTGCGCAGCTCGGTCACCGAGTGCTGGGTGGGCTTGGTCTTCTGCTCGCCCGACGGGGCGAGGTAGGG
>JBEKVE010000115.1:0-12608 GCA_049514335.1 Acidimicrobiales bacterium | reverse complement strand
TGGCTGTTGGCGTTACGCGTCGTCTCGTTGCCGGCCACGGCCAGGAGGATGAAGAACGAGGCGACCTCCCAGTCGGTGAGGGCCTCACCGTCCACGTTGGCATTCACCAGGGCCGAGGTGAGGTCGTCGACGGGGTGCTGTACCCGGAACTCGCCGATCGATCGGATGAGCTCGGCCAGCTCCGACCCCGCGTTCATGAGGGCCAGCACGGGGTCCTCGCCCTCTGGCACGTACTCGGTGTCGCCCATGGACAGGATGATGTTCGAGCATCGGAAGACGGTGTCGTAGTCGCGCTCGGGCACGCCCATCATGTCGCAGATGACCTTCAGGGGCAGGCGCGAGGCGACATCGGTGACGAAGTCGCACTCCCCCGCGGCGCGCACCGTGGCGATGATGTCGTCGGCTACCTGCTGGATGGTGTCCTCGACGGAGCGGACCATGCGGGGGTTGAAGCCCGCCGACACGATGCGGCGGAACCGCGAGTGGCGGGGATCGTCCATGTTGATCATGGAGCCGAAGAACTCGAGGAGCTCGGGGGGCATGTCGAGGATGGTGGTGGCCGACTGCCCTGAGCAGTACAGCTCGGGGTGTCGGCTGATCTCCACCACATCGGCGTGCCGGGTCACGGCGAAGTAGCCGCGTCCCGGCGGGATGGGGATCACGGTCTCGACCTCGATCTGCGGGTCCTCGAAGAAGGCGATGGGCCGCTCGGCGCGCAGCACCCGGAACGCCTCTTCGCGCGCCTCCAACGGGGCGACCCAGAAATCGAGGTTCGAAAGGTCGATGTCGTCCACCCGGACCGACTGCGGGATGGTCACGTCGTCCTCCTGTTGTCGTGGTCCGCCGCCGCCCATCCTCGCGCCCCGGTCAGGGGGGCGCCCATCGTGTCGCCGGGGACCGCCGCTCACACTGGGACGCGCGTGTCGCGCCCGGCGCCGGACGAGCCGCGCCCCGCCGGCACGGGGGCCATCCCGCTGCGCACGACGGCGCCGAGGCGAACGGCGTCGAGCGCGTCGTCGGAGGTGCAGGTGTCGTCGCCGTAGGCGGCCCGGGCGGCGAGGGCGGCGAGACGCCCGTAGGCGGCGACGGCCGCTTCCACCTGCCCCATCGGCTCCGGCGTCCCGGCCGGGCCGGGGGCGGCCGGCCGGCTCCCCAGCCACTGCGCCCGGGCCAGGGATGAGAGGCGCGCCGCGTGCTCCTGCAGCGTCTCGGAGGGGAGCTTGCCCAGTCGCCCCCGATCGAGGATCCACGCCGCCTCGCGCCACCGGGCGAGCACCTCGTCGGAGGGGTCGCCCGACGCCGGGCGGCGCAGGCGCCGGGCGCGCCAGCGGTCGAGCCCGGTGAAGGCCGGGGGTCGCCGGCGACGGGCCACCATCCACAGGGCGGCGACGGCGACGAGCACGACGGCGCCGATGGCCACGGCGACCGTCACCGGCGCCCGGGAGGTCCCCGTCACGGTGCCGGCGGCGCTGTGGCGATGCAGCAGGGGAACCGTCGACGGCACGGGCAGCCGGGGAGGCACGACGTGACGGCTCGGGGTGACGGTCGAGGACGTTGCCGACGTGGGCAGGGAGGGGACCTGGCCGGCGGAGTGCGTCCCGGCGTTGACGCCGATGCCCGTCGGCTCGGTCGAGGTGGCCGGTGTGGGCTCGTAGGAGGTCCAGCCCGCCTCGGGCCCGAGGTACACCTCGGGCCACACGTGCGCGTCGGCGCCGGTGACGGCGTACCGGTCGCGACCCAGCGCCGCACCGGTGGTGAAGCCGATCGCCACCCGCGTCGGAAGCCCGTCGAGGCGGGCCAGCACGGCGTAGGCGGCGGCGAACTGCTGGCAGAACCCGGCCCGGGTGACGAACAGGAAGGTGGAGAGCGGGTCCGCGCCCGTCGACGGGGGCGGCGACAGCGTGTAGCGGAAGCGGCCGGTGTCGAACCAGCGGGCCAGAGCGGCTGCCTTGGCGGCGGGGTTGTCGGCATGGGCCACGATCTGGTGGGCGAGCCGCACGATCTGTTGCGACACGGCCGGCAGCGCCAGGTACGGCGCCAGTGACGAGGCCGGCACCTCGGCCCGCGCCGATCCCGACCCCGACGGGCGGTCCGCCGCGCTCGGTTTCACGGGCAGGTGGGCCACGGCGGTGAACGTCTCGCCGGGCGGGGACTCGACCGGTTGCACGGCTCCGAAGCCGGGGACCACCGTGGCCACCGACCCCACCGAGGTCGTGGTGGGAGGTAGCGGGAGCAGGGTGCTCTCCAGGTTCTCGATGGTGACCGTGGCGCGGTAGGTGGGCGTCGAACGGGGTTGGGCCAGCGCGGGGAGGCCCGCCACGCTGTGCTCGAGGGGCTGGGCGATGGCCTGGGCGGCGCTCTCGGTGGTCGGGTCGGGCACCCAGGCCTCCCCGTTGAACGTCGTCAGCACGGCCATCTGCCAGTAGGTCGGATGGGGGGTCTGCGCCTTGAACATGACCTCCCCGCTGCGGTCGGTCAGCACGGCTTGGAGGTTGTCGACGAGGTCGATGGTGCGAACGCCGCTCGCTCCCGTACCGCCGATGGAGCCCGAGCCGCCGATCCCGAACGTGCCCACGCTGCTCCCCGTGGCGCCGGGACCACCCGACGGGCCACCGTCGGCCCCTCCCAACCCGAGACCACCGCCCTGTTGGCCGAAGGGGATGGCGCTGCGCCGCCCTCGCGCCCGGCCGGCGCCGGCGCGCCCGGCGCCGCGCTCGGAGGCCGAGCGGTTGGTGTCGGGCCCGGACGGCGCCGGGCGAGGCTCGCGCCCCTGGCGCCAGCCCATGGCGGGCGCCCCGGCCCCGACGGCCCCGTGATCGGCGGTGACCACGAAGGCGAGGGCGCTCGTCAGATACGTCACCGCACCGGCCACGCGGTCGACGCCCGAGCTCAGGAGGGCGGCGTAGCAGAAGAGGCCGAACGATGGCGCCAGCGCGCTCAGCACGAGCAGCGGTCGCGCCGCCCGCCACTCGACCAAGGCCCAGATCGACCGGCCCAGGACGGCCACCAGCGCAGCCCCGGTGGCCACGCACAGCACGACCCCGGGCGTGGCCGGAACGGGGGTGGGGTTGGACCGGATGGTGGCGCCCGCCTCCTCGAAACGCGACAACAGCAGGTGCCAGCTCGACAGGGTGGGAATGCCGTACCGGGTGGCCGACGACAGCTGCCCCCACACCGTGGTGAGCACGATGGCCACCACGCCCACTCCCAGGGCGGCGGGGACGGACCAACGCAGGCGCCGGGCCACCGATGTCGCCACGTGCCCCGCCACCACGGTGGCCACGATGGGTCCCACCACGGCGGCCGCCCCCGGGGCCCGGGTGAGCCGGGCCGCCCCGATACCGGCGGCGAGCGACACCGCCAGGAGCCAGACGTCCGGCGCCACCCGCAGCGGGCCGCCCACACGCCGGGACCGTGCCGGCGCGCTCACGACACCACGACCGTGGTGGCGTGACGACGCAGTGCCTCGGGCAGCGCGGGCTGGCGTGCGCCCGCCGTCGTCGTGAGCAGCACCATGTCGGCGTCGAGCCGACCGGCGGTGGCCCACACGGCCCCCCCGGTGGGGCGTCCGCCCCAGCGCCGGACCATGGCGGGGCCCGGATCGGCCGCGCCCACGAGTGCGAGTGCCCGCAGCACCGTCTGGCGCCCGGCCGCACCCGGATCGACCGCCACGCGGTCACCGGTGCTGGTGCACAGCTCCACCGCCTCGCCGCGCCGCAGTGTGGCCAGGGCGACAGCGGCGGCGCGCGCCACGGTCCGCTCCAACGAGTCCCCGCTGTGGACAGCGGGCCGCACGTCCACCAGCAGCGTGAGCGATCCGGCCTGTGTCTCGACGAACTCGCGCACCACGAGATCACCCGACCGGGCCATGGACGGCCAGTGCAGGCGCGTCAGCCGGTCGCCCGGCGCATAGGGGCGGAGCCCGGAGAGCTCGGCACCGGACAGCGCGTTCGAGCTGCGCGCGGCGCGCTGCTCGGCACTTTGTCCGTGGCGGTGCGCCGCGTCGGAGACGGCGCCGGACTCTGCGCCGGCGTCGGGGTAGACCACGACGTGCGCGGGCGGCGCCACCATGACGCGCCGGGCGAAGAGGCGGAAGGGGTCTTCGCACCACACGCCGACGCCGGACAGCATGAGCAGGCCCCGGCGCCCCGTGGGCACCGGGATCCACAGCGCTGCGTCGGCGCCCGGCGCCAGCTCCGGCAGACGGAAGGACCGGGCCACGTGACGGCGGTCGGGCCCGTCGTCGAGACCGGCGGGCCCCCGGCCCCCCATGCCCGGATGCGACAGCGTCCAGTGGCGGCGGGGTTCGGCCACCAGGACGGGGGGCAGGCGGCGGCGGCCATGGTTGGTCACGCGCATCTCGACCCGGGTGGGCTGTCTGCTCGTCACCTCGGCCGCCGGCACGCGCACCACGACGTGCAGGGCGCGGCGCCCGACCCGGCCGCGGTAGCGCACGACCACCGACCCCGTCACGAGCAGCACGCCCACCGACATGGCGAGCAGGACGAACTCCTCGACGCCGTAGACGAACCCGGCGATGGCCATGGCCAGCGCACCCACGCCGAGCAGCGCACCCCGGGCGGACAGCACGGTCGTCGGGACGCCCGTCGTGCCCGGTGGACCGGCCTACCGGCCGGGGCCGACCGGCACCACGAGCCGCGACATGATCTCGGCGATGGTGGCCGAGGGCGTCACGCCGGCCAGCTCGGCGGCGGGGTGGACCATGACACGGTGGCCCAGGGCCGGTTCGGCCACGAGCTTGACGTCGTCGGGGGTGACGAAGCCGCGACCCTCCGACACCGCCACGGCGGCGGCCGCTCGCAACACGGCCAGCGTGGCGCGCGGCGACGCCCCCACCGTCAGGTCGGGGTGCGTCCGGGTCTCCCCGATGAGGTCGAGGACGTAGCCGCGGACCTCGGGGGCGGTGTGGATGCGACGGGCGACGTCGGCGAATGCGGCCAGGAATCTCGGCCCGGCCACGCTCGGGAGCGACTCGGGCGTGGGACGCACGAGCGTCGAGGACAGGAGCAGGTCCTCCTCGGCGCGGTCGGGATACCCGAGGCTGAGGCGGAGCAGGAACCGGTCACGTTGGCTGTGGGGCAGGGGGAACGTCCCGGCGGCGTCGAACGGGTTCTGGGTGGCGAGCACCATGAACGGCGCGGGAAGGGGATGGGTGACACCGTCGGCGCTCACCTGCCGCTCCTCCATCGCCTCCAGCAAGGCGGACTGCGCCTTGGGCGAGGCCCGATTGAGCTCGTCGGCCAACAACACGTTGGTGAACACCGGACCGGGGCGGAACGACACCCGCCCGCTGTCGCGGTCGAAGACCATGGCCCCGGTCACGTCCGAGGGGAGCAGGTCGGCGGTGAACTGCACGCGGCCGAACCCGAGGCCGAGCGAACGCGCCAGGGCCTTGGCCAACGTCGTCTTGCCCACGCCGGGGTGGTCCTCCACGAGCAGGTGACCCTCGGCCATGAGGCAGCACAGGGCCAGCCGTACCGTCCGGTCCTTGCCGATGTAGACCGACCGGACGTTCGCCACCACCTCGTCGAACTTGCGGGCCATCCGCACGCGGAGGTCGGCGCCGGGTGTCGCCGTCGCAGATCCGAGCACCCCCGGCGCCATCACCAGGTCGGCCGGTGACGGGGGCGCCGCATCCTGCTCCGCACCCCGTCCGTTGATCGCCACGGTGGGGCCGTTGGCACCCATCACCGGCCCGGTGCCGCCCGCCGCCGGCACCGCAGTGCCCGCGACCTCACCGCCCGTGCCTCCGAGCGCCGCCCCGCCCTGTTGCGGCACGCCCCCCGCACCTTCTGCGGACGATGCCATGTCGGGGGAGCCTACGTGCCCGGGATCCTCCGAGGTAGTGCGCGTCGGGTGGGCACAGCCGGCGACACACAGGCCGACCCCCGGTCCGTCATCGAACCGCAATGTCCGCCGGGGCAGGCGGCGGGCAGCGATCTTGAGCGGGAAACGAGACATGTTGATCCGTTGAGAAATCGGCCAGGCCCCGGTGACCGACTCCCACTACAGGTGTCGGAAGGATGTGTCGACTCACAGAGGAGAAATTCGAGCGCGTTGGGCAGCCTGGAAGGAGCGTCCCAAAGGCGGTAGGGGGCCTTATCCCGTGATTTTCGTAGAGGTATTCCGGCTTCTCCTGGTCATCGCGGGCACGATCGGTGGCCTTGCTGTGGGCAACCGCGTCGGCCCGCACACGACCGCGCCCGTCGTCGGGATCACCCTCGGCGCCCTTTTCTCCTACCTCCTCGGCGGCGTCATCGGGCGCTTCATCGACAAGGGCATGCGCGGTGCGGTGGGCGAGCTGCGCGCCATGCCCGCCAGTGAGGTCTTCGCCGGGTCGGTCGTCGGCACGACCGGGCTCCTGCTCGGCCTCGTGGCCGGGCTCCCCGTGATCGCCCTGGTCCACTCGAGCATCGACTACCCGCTCGTGTCGGCCTTCGCCTGGGTGCTGTGCGTGAGCGGTGTGCGCATCGGCGTCACCAAGGGCAAGGAGATCGTGCGCGCCGCCGGCATGTCCCATCTGCTCGACCGACCGGCGCACCCGCCGCCGCCCACCGCCTTGCTGCTCGACAGCTCGGCGGTGATGGACCGGTACCTCATGGTGCTGGGCCGCGCCGGCCTGCTCGGTGGGGGGGTGGTGCTCCCCCGGTTCGTGGCCGACGAGGTCCGGGCCATGTCAGAGGGCCCCGACCCGGTGGCCTCGCGTCGGGCCCGGCGAGGGCTCGAGGCCGTCGAGGCACTGCGCGCCATGGGCGTGGACGTGCTCATCACCGAGGACGAGGTCCCCCAGTTCGACGACACGGTGGACCGCGTGATCGCCGTGGCGCACCGGCTGCACGTGCGGCTGGCCACGTGCTCCGTCGATGCGGCCGAGCGCGCCGTGGCGGAGGATCTAGAGGTCGTGGACTTCCGCCGGTTGGCCGTCGAGCTCACGCCCGATCATCCTCCCGGGGAGCACCTCGTCATCGACCTCGTGAAGGAAGGACGGCAGGCGCGCCAGGCGGTGGGGTACCTGCCCGAGGGCGACATGGTCGTCGTCAATGACGCCGCCCACCTCGTGGGACAAGGTGAGATCGAGGTGGTCGTGTCCGCGGCGCGCCAGACGTCACAGGGGCTCCTGTTCTTCGCCCGCCTGTTCGAAGGCGGGCCCACCCTGGCCCAACGCACGAGGACGGGCTGACGACGCCACCGGCCGGTTCCCGGCGGCGACGTCAGCCGATCGCCACCGTCGCCACCTCGGGCAGGTTGCTCGACGAGTCGCCGACCATGACGCTGTACTGCCCGGTCGCCTCGGTCCACGACTGGGTGGCGGAGTCCCAGGTGGAGAAGGACTGCGGTCCGAGCGGGAGGCTCACCGTGGCGGTCTGGCCCGGAGCCAGGGTGACCTTGTCGAATCCCTTCAGCTGTTCGGGGGGCTCGCCCACCGACGCCGGGTCCCCCACGTAGGCCTGCACCGTCTCCGCCCCGGTGACCCTCCCCGTGTTGGTGACGTCGACGCTGACCGTGGCGGTGGCTCCCGGTGCGAGCGTGGGCGCCACCACCAGGTTCGAGAACGCGAACGAGGTGTAGGAGAGCCCGAACCCGAAGGGGAACAGCGGCGTGATCCCCTTGGCGTCGTACCAGCGGTAGCCGACGAGGAGGCCCTCGGAGTACTCGACCTTCCCGCCCACCCCGGGCCACTGCGCCGGCGTCGATGCGGGGACGTCGGCCAGGCTCACGGGGAACGTGACGGGGAGCTTCCCCGACGGGTCGACCTTGCCGAAGAGGATGTCGGCGATGGCGTTGCCGTCCTCCTGCCCGGGGTACCAGGCCTCGACCACCGCCTTGACCGAGCGCAACCACGGCATGGTGACGGCCGAGCCGGTGTTGAGCACCACGACGGTGTTGGGGTTCGCCGCTGCCACGGCGCTGATGAGGTCGTTGTCGGCCGTCGTCAGGTTGATGTTGTTCAGGTCGGATCCCTCCGCCTCGGGCAGGCCGGCGAACACGACGGCCACCGTGGCCCTGCGCGCCGCCGCCGCGGCCTGGGCCTGCAACCCGGGGTTGCCGTCGGGCTCGCTCGGGGAGTTGCCCCGGGCGTAGGTCACGCGGGTGCCGGCGCCGGCCGCGGCGGTGATGCCCTGGTACGGCGTCACGAGGTCGGGCGTGACCACATGGCTGCTCCCGGTTCCCGCCACGATCGCCCCCGAGCCGCCGTCGTCACCGATCACGGCGATCGACGGGGTGCCGGCCGCCAAGGGCAGGACGGCGCCGGTGTCCTTGAGGAGCACCGTCCCCTCGTCGGCGACGGCCCGGGCCTCGGCGGCGTGGGCGCTGGAGGTGACCGTGGCGTTGATCGACCCCGTGGCGGGGCGGTTGAAGAGACCGAAGGCGAACATGGTCGTGAGCACGCGCGTGGCCATTTCCTTCAGGGTGCTCAAGGCCACCTGACCGTTGTCCACGGCGCGCACCAGGGGCGCACCGAAGTGCTGGCCGCCTCGGCTCTCCATGTCGTCGAGCCCGGCGTTGGCGGCTTGGACGGTGGAGTGGGTGGCCCCGCCGTCCGACATCACGAAGCCGGGGAATGCCCACTGGTCGTCGAGGATGGTGGTGAGGTAGGGGTCCTGGCAGGCGTCCACGCCGTTGATGGTGGCGTAGGAGCACATCACCGCTCCGGCCCCGCCCTGGTCGATGGCCGCCTGGAACTGGGGGAGGTAGATCTCGTGGGCGACCCGGTCGGACACGATGACGTCGTCTTTGGCCGTGTTGCGGTACGTCTCCTGGTTGTAGAGCGCGAAGTGCTTGACCATGGCGATGGGCCCCTGGCTCTGGACCCCCTGGATGTCGGCCGCGGCGATCTGGCCCGACAGGTAGGGGTCCTCGCCGTAGGACTCGAAGGCCCGTCCCCAGCGGGGATCGCGCACGATGTTGACGGTGGGACCGAGCTCGACGTCGACGCCCTTGCCCGCCAGCTCGCTGCCGGTCACGGCGCCGAACTGCTCCACGGTGGCGGGGTCCCAGGTGGCCGCGGCGCTGGCTGCGTCCGGCAGCTGGGTCACGCCGCTCAGGTGCGGTCCCGCCCCGTCGGGCCCACCCGACATCGACAGCGCCGGCACGCACAGCGAGGGAATGGCCATGGTGTTGCCCTCGTAGGGGCCGGGAACGCGGTGGACCATGTCGTCGAGCTGTTGGATGCTCATCTTGGCCACGACCATGGCGGCCCGGGCGGCCGGGGAAGCGGTGGAGGTCACCCACGGACACGACGTGGCGCCGTCCCCGCTGCGGGCCCGCTTGGCGTGCACGGCGGTCCGGTGTGCAGTGGCCCTGTGCGCAGGGGTCCGGTGTGCAGGGGCCCTGTGCGCGGGGGCCCGATGGGGGCTCGCTCCCGCCGCGGGCACGGCGACGCACAGCGCCACACCCAGGCAGACGACGGCCACAGCGGCGCGTCGGGCGCGCCGTCTGATACCCGCATTCCCCACCATGCACCCCCTCGGACAGGAACCCCTGACCTGTCCGAGACCCCGCCGGGCTCGGCGTGGCCCTCGGCCCCAGACTAGGCCATGCCCGGACGCTCGGACCGGGGAGCGGGCTGTCACCCCAGCGACGGACCCCCGGTGGCGGTCAGGCCGCTTTGACCGCGCTCACCAGCTTGGACAGCGAGTCCTTTGCGTCGCCGAAGAGCATGGTGGTCTTGGGGTCGTACAGCAGCTCGTTGTCGATGCCGGCGAAGCCCGGTCGCATGGAGCGCTTGAGGAAGATGATGTTCTCCGCCTGGTCCACGTTGATGATGGGCATGCCGAAGATGGGGCTACCGGGCGAGTTCTTGGCCGCCGGGTTCACGGTGTCGTTGGCCCCCACCACGAGCGCCACGTCGGTGGTGGGCATCTCGGTGTTGGCCTGGTCCATCTCCTCGAGCTGGTCGTAAGGGACGTTGGCCTCGGCCAGGAGCACGTTCATGTGGCCCGGCATCCGGCCCGCCACGGGGTGGATGGCGTAGTACACCTCGACGCCCCGGGCGGCGAGTGCGTCCGCCAGCTCGCGTGCGGTGTGCTGGGCCTGCGCCACGGCCAGCCCGTAGCCCGGCACGATGGCGACCCGGCGGGCGTAGGCGAGCAGCACCCCGATGTCCTCCGCCGTGCCCGAGCGCACCGACCGGCCCTCGACCTCGGGGCCGGTGCCGGCCGTGATGACCGAACCGAAGGCGCTGAAGAGGATGTTGGGCAGCGAGCGTCCCATGGCCTGGCTCATCATGCGGGTGAGCAGCGTCCCCGAGGCGCCGACGAGGGTGCCAGCCACGATGAGCAGGGTGCTGTTGAGGGTGAAGCCCGACGCCGCCACGGCCAGGCCGGTAAAGGCGTTGAGCAGCGAGATGAGCACCGGCGTGTCGGCCCCCCCGATGGGGAGGACGAAGATCGCCCCGAGGACGAGCGACAGGACGAGCACGACGACGAGGACCGCGGTGCTGGCGGTGACCACGGTCACCACCAGAAGGGCGACGATGGCGAGCCCGATGGTGGCGTTGATGGGCTGCTGGCCGGGATAGGTGATGGGCCGCCCGGTCATGAGCTCCTGGAGCTTGGCGAAGGCCACGGCGCTCCCGGCGAAGGAGACCGAACCCACCAGGACGCCGAAGAGGATCTCGCAGATCTTGTAGACCGCCAGGGTCTTGCCGTTCAGGGAGATGAACTCGGTGAGCGACACCAGGGCGGCGGCGCCACCGCCCACGCCGTTGAAGATGGCCACCATCTGCGGCATGGCCGTCATCTTCACGAGGCGGGCGGCGGGCACGGCCAGGGCGGCGCCTATGGCGATGGCCACGATGATGAGGACCAGGTTCTTCGTGTGCGAGTACACCTGGGGCAGCGAGAACGTCCAGGCCACGGCGATGAGCATGCCGACGGCCCCGGCGATGTTCCCGAGACGGGCCCGCTTGGGCGAGCTCAGCCCCTTGAGCGCCAGGAAGAAGCCGATGATGGCGATCAGGTAGACGAGATCAGTGGCGGTGGCGCGGCTCACGACGCCTTCCCCGAACCCGGGACCCCGCCACCGGCGTCGCCGGCGCCGTCGGCGTCACGGCGTGCCGCCTTGCGGTCGGTCGGCTTGGCCTTGAACATCTCGAGCATGCGGTCGGTCACGACGAAGCCGCCCACGACGTTCAACGTGGCGAGCACCACGGCCAGGAACCCCAGCGTCAGCTGGGCAGCACCGTGCGCCTCGCCCAGCACGAGCATGGTGCCCACCAGGATGATGCCGTGGATGGCGTTGCTCCCCGACATGAGGGGGGTGTGCAGGACGCTCGGCACCTTGGAGATGACCTCGAAGCCGACGAAGGCCGCCAGCACGAACACGGTGATGAAGCCCATGAGGCCGGGACCGGCCGCAGCCGTCACGGTGCCTCCTTCCCAGCCGTTCCGAGGAGCTCGGCTGTCGGTTGGTGGACGACCTCACCGGCGCGCACCACACAGCTTCCCGCCACGATCTCGTCGTCGAAGTCGGGTCGCAGCTCCCCGTCGGTGATGAGGAGGGCCAGGAAGTTGGCGACGTTGCGGGAGTAGAGGAACGAGGCGTGGGTGGGCATCGCCGCCGGGGGATTGGTGAGACCGCACACCACCACCCCGTTGTGGACGACGTCCTTGCCGGGCTCCGACAGCTCGCAGTTCCCCCCGCCGTCGGCCGCCATGTCGATGATGACCGACCCTTCCGCCATGCGCTCCACCATGGCCGTGGTCACGAGCACCGGAGCCTTCCGGCCCGGGACTGCGGCGGTGGTGATGACGACATCGGCGGCGGCGACCTCGTTGCCGATCAGCTCGCGCTGGCGGGCCAGGTACTCCTCGGACTGCTCCCGGGCATAGCCACCCGAGCCCTCTTGCGACTCGAGCTCGAGCTCGACGAAGGAGGCCCCCAGGGACTGCACCTCCTCCTTGGCCGCGGCGCGCACGTCATGGGCGCGCACCTGCGCCCCGAGGCGCCGGGCGGTGGCGATGGCCTGCAGGCCGGCCACGCCGGCTCCGAGGACGAGGACCTTGGCGGGGGGGACGGTCCCGGCTGCGGTCATGAACATGGGGAAGAATTTGGGGAGGCGCTCGGCGCCGGCCAAGGCCGACAGATAGCCCGACACCGTGGCCTGCGACGACAGCGCGTCCATGGACTGCGCCCGGCTGATGCGGGGGACGAGGTCGAGGCTGAAGGCGGTGGCCTTGCGGGTGACTAGGGCCCGCACCGTGTCGAGCTGGGACGCCGGCTGCAGGAAGCTCACGACCGTCGCCCCCTCGTCCAGCAGCGCCACCTCGTCGGGGGTGGGCGCCTGGACCTTGGCCACCAGCTCGGCACCGGCCAGGGTCTCGGCCGCGCCGGCCCGGACGACGACGCCCTTGTCGCTGTACACGGCGTCGGGGAAGTGGGCGAGGGCTCCCGCCCCGGACTGCACCACCACCTCGACCCCCGAGGCCGCCAGGCGCCCGGCCACGTCGGGGATGAGGGCCACGCGCCGCTCGCCGGCACGGGTCTCGGTGGGGACGGCCAGTTTCACGGGGGGGTATCAGAGCACGCCCGGTGCCGCGACTCCACTTCGATGGCTGTCACCTGGGGGGACGCGTCACGCGGGA
>JBEKVE010000114.1:0-9955 GCA_049514335.1 Acidimicrobiales bacterium | reverse complement strand
GTCGGTGGCCTGCGCCGCCCGGCGATGGCTCTCCAGGGCGGACTCGTCCATGTCCTGGCGCGTGATCTTCCACTGGGCGGCGAGGAGCTGGGCCACCCGGACCTGCAGCCACAGCCGCCCCGCGAGGACCTCCAGGAACGACGGAGGGAAGGGCCCCGTGCCGCCCCTGGCGTTGGAGGCGAGCGGCACCCGGCTCATGGACTCGACCCCGCAGGCGATGGCCAGGTCGTAGTGGCCGGCCACCACGCCCGCCGCCGCGAAGTGCACCGCCTGCTGCGACGAGCCGCACTGGCGGTCGACGGTGGTGGCCGGCACCGTCTGGGGGAGGCCGGCCGCCACCCAGGCGTTTCTGGCCACGTTGGTGGACTGCTCGCCCACCTGCGACACGCATCCGCCCACCACGTCGTCGACGCGCTCGGGGTCGACCCCCGTGCGCCCGACCAGGTGCGACAGGGTGTGGGCCAGGAGGTCGACGGGGTGCCAGTTGGCGAGCGCCCCGCCGCGCTTGCCGAAGGCGGTGCGACACGTGTCGACGATGACCGCTTCGCGCTGAGCCGCCATCGTCAGCCCCGCGCCCGGCGCAGCGCCCCGGGCTCGTCGAGCCAGCGGTTGAGCGCCACCGTGCGCTGGTTGCGGACCGAGAAGGTGTGCACGATGCAGCGCCGCACGCGTCGCTGCTGGTCGGCGGTCTCCACCACCTGGCGCAGGAGGTAGTCGGCCTGCTCGCCGTGGTCCTCCTCGGCATAGGCGTGGACCCTGAAGTTCTCGACCTCGATGGCGTAGTTGTCGCGCATGCCCTCGTACATCTTCTTGGCGTACCCGGTCGAGGCGGCGAAGCGCTCGCCCGCCCAGCCGAATGCGGCGAGGCCCTCCTCGTAGGAGCGGCGCATGTAATAGAGCGTGGTGAACACGGTGCCGATCGTCTCGGGGAGCGCAACGTAGGCGTCGAGCTCGTCGTCGGTGATGCCCAGCTGGTGGGCCCACTCGATCTTCATGTCGACGTGGTTGGCGTCCCCGGTGTAGCCCGTCTCGTCGGCCAGGTTCTGGAGCCAGTGGGCGAAGTGCTCGCTCGTGCCGAGCGACACGGCATCGGTGTCGGGGGCGTTGGAGACGAGCGACCCGAACTCCGAGGTGTAGAAGCGTCCGAGGAAGAAGTACTCCTTGGCGAAGCGCTGCAGGTACTCCTCGGACAGGCTCCCGTCCGCCACGGCCTCCCACACCATGTTCTTGGCCGTACAGATCTCGGTCTGGAGGGTCTGGAGCTCCTCCATGAATTCCTCGACCGGCTTGGCGGCCGACACACGACGTCCCCGTCGGATGTCCTTGAACTCGCGGCCCTCGGTCACGGCGTCACCTCCTGACAGGCGCATGCCCCGTCCCCCGGCGTGGGGATGCGGAGGCTCAGTGTAGTAAGTTCGCTGACGATGGTGTCAGGTCCGGTGCCCGTCCGCCACCGGCGCGCGCCCGAGCGCCGGAGATCGTCCGAACCGTGACGGCCATCGACCTGTCCGAGGACGAGGACCGGGCCGCACTGCGCAAATTGGCGCGTGACGTGGCCGAGCGCGAGATCGCCCCCCACGCGGCGCGCTGGGACGAGACCGAGGAGTTCGCCGAGGAGTCCCTGGAGGCCCTGCGCCGGGCCGAGCTGTTCACCGTGACGGTGGGCGAGGAGTTCGGCGGCATGGGCATGGGCGACCTCGAGGCCGCCATCGTGCTGGAGGAGATCGCCCGGGTGGACGTGTCGAGCGCCATCCTCTGCCAGCTCGTGTTCAACGGGCCGCCACGGGCCATCGAGCACCTGGGGGACGAAGCCCTGCGCGCCCGCTGGCTCCCCCAGGCCGCCGCCGGCGAGCTGTTCTGCATCGGCATCACCGAGCCCGACGCCGGCTCGGCCGCCACCTCCATGCGGGCGCACCTCACCCCCGACGGCGACGGCTGGCGTCTCGACGCCTACAAGAACTACGTCACCGGGGGCCACCGCAGCGTGGCCTGCCTGGTGTGGTGCCGGTTCCCGGGGAGCGAGGCGGGCACGGGGAAGGGCATCGGGGCGGTGGTCGTGGACCTCACCCGCCAGGGCGTGAGCGTGGCCGGCACCCACCGAAAGATGGGCCTGCGGGGCTGCACCGAGGCGGAGCTCGCCTTCGACGGCGTGCGCATCGACCCCGGCGACGTCCTCGTCACGGGAAACCCGGCCGACAACAGCGGGCTCAAGACCCTGCTCGCCCACATCAACCACGAGCGCTGCGGGAACGCGGCGATGTGCCTGGGCGCCGCCCAGGGGGCGCTCGAGTACGCCATGGGCTACATGCTCGATCGCAAGGCCGGGACCAAGCGCCTGTCGGAGCTGCAGGGCCTGCAGTGGAAGATCGCCGACATGGCCACCGCCCTCGAAGGGGCCCGCCTCCTCCTGCAGCGGGCCCTGGTCCTGGCCGGGTCCCACGGCACACCCCCACCGCTCGAGTCGGCCATGGCCAAGATCGCCTGCAACCTGGCGGCCAAGCAGGTGTGCGACGAGGCCATCCAGCTCCTGGGCGGGTACGGCTACAGCCGCGAGTACCCGGTCGAGCGCGCCTACCGCGACATCCGCGGGCTGTGCATCGGGGCGGGAACCGTCGAGATCCAGCGCAACTTCGTGGGCACCGCCCTGCTCGGAGGTCGGGTCCCGCAGGGTCCGTCATGGAAGGCGAGGCAGCAATGAGACCCGTGGCCATCCTCGGGGTTGGGATCGCGGCGCCGTCGCTGCGCATGGCGGCATCGGAGGCGGGCAGGGCGTGGGGGACCGGCGGCGGTCGGGCCACGTTGGCGGTGTGCGACTCCGACGAAGACACGTTCACCCTCGCCTGGAAAGCCGTCACCGACGCCCTCGAGGCCGCCGACATCGACCCCGGCACGGTGTCGGGGCTGTGGTGGGGGACCACCCGGCCACCCTTCGCCGAGGGCCCCAGCCACGCCTTTCTGTCCACCGCCCTCGGCATCTCCGGCGACAACGAGGGGGCGCTCGTGAGCGGGTCTCCGCACGCCGGCATGGAGGCCCTGGCCGGCGCCTGGGACGCCGTCGCCGCCGGCCACGCCACCGTGGCGGTGGTGGTGGCCTCCGACGCGCTCGTGCCGGGCCTCGGGACCGCCGGCGAGACCACCACCGGCGCCGGTGCCGCCGCTCTCGTCCTCGTCCCCGACACCCCGGGGGGCAACGGATCAGCTCCCGCGGCGCGCCTCGTGGCCCGCGCCACACGGGCCCTGCCGGCCGTCGACCGCTACCGCGGCGACGGTGACGGGGCCACCGGCGACGCCTACGACGGCCGGCTCTTTCGCGAGGAGGTCTTCATCCCCCTGATGGAGGCAGCCGGATCGGCCGTGGCCGGCCCGGCCGGGGGTGACGGGGCCGTGTCCGCCTGGGCCCTTTCGGATCCCGACGGCAAGCTGTCCACCGCCGTCGCCCGGCGACTGGGGGCACCGCTCGCGTCTGCCCCGGTGCAGGCCGCACTGGGGGACACGGGCGCCGCCTCGCCGCTGTTGGGCCTGGTCCAGGCGCTGGCGGCGGCGGACAACCAGGGTGCGACGACAAAGACCCGAATCGGGATGGTCGGCTTCGGCGGCGGCCGGGCCACGGCCGTGGCCGTCGATGCGCTGCGCCCGGTGCCGGGGGCGCTCGGCGTGGAGGCCCTGGGTGCGGGGCGGTCCGCCACCTACACGGAGGTCCTGAAAGCCCGGGGCCTGCTCGAGCCCATGGGCGATCCCATCCCCATGGGTGTCCCGCCGGGCAGCGCCGCCTTCGTCCGGGGCAACACCGAGATGCTCGGGCTCCAAGGGGCGCGCTGCGGGGCGTGCGGCACCATCTCGACCCCGCCCACCATCCATCCCACCTGCATCGCGTGCGGAGGATCCGACCTCGAGGTCGTGAGCTTGGCCCGAGCCGGACGCATCCAGACCTTCGTGGTCAACCAGACCATGCCGCCGCCGTTCCAAGCGCCGCTCCCCCTGGTGGTGGTGGACCTCGACGACGGCGCCCGCCTCATGGTGCAGGGCTCCCCGGCCGACGCCGCCGACATGGCGGTGGGGGACGAGGTGGTGCTGTCGCTGCGCCGCTACGCCCTCGAGCGCGGCGTCCCGGTATACGGGTACAAGGCCTTCCGCCGGCTCGGCGCAGCCGCCTCGCCCCACGGCGGGGACACCGGGGCCGGTGTCGGGGCCCGGGCCAAGGAGGAGGGTCGATGAGCTGGAACAAGGTGGCCGTCGTGGGGGCGGGTCTCATCAAGTTCGGGGAGCTGTTCGAGCAGAGCTACGAGCAGATGGCCTCCGGCGCCTTCAACGCCGCTCTCGCCAGCGTGGACAAGGGCTGTGACCCCTCGGCCGTGGACGCCGTGATCGTGGCCACCCAGCGGGGGTCGCTGTGGGGCCAGGAGGGCATCGGGGGCAACACCGTGCCGAGCGCCATCGGCCTGTCCGGCATCCCCTGCACGCGCGTGGAGAACGCCTGCCCGTCGGGCTCGGACGCCTTCCGCATCGGCGCCATGGTGGTGGCGAGCGGCGTCCATGACGTCGTGCTCGTCATCGGCGTGGAGAAGATGCGCGACAAGTCCACCCAGGAGGGTCTCCTGGCCCGGGCCGCGGCCGGTCATCCGCTCTACAACCGCGGCGAGACCGCCCCCGTGCTGTTCGCCCCGTTCGCCACCCGGCACATGCACGAATTCGGCACCACGCCCGAGATGCTGGCGTCGGTGGCCGTGAAGAACCACCACAACGGCTGCCTCGACCCCTACGCCCACTTCCAGAACGAGATCACGGTGGAGCAGGTGCTGGCGTCGGCGCCGGTGTGCAGCCCGCTGCGCCTCCTCGACTGCTGCCCCCAGACCGACGGGGCGGCGGCGGTCATCCTCACCACTCCCGAGCGGGCCCGCGACTTCACCGACAAGCCGGTGTTCGTGGCGGGCTTCGGCGTGGCCACCGACCATCCGTATCTCCACGAGAAGACGACCTACGTCGGCCTTCCCGCCACCACCCTGGCGGCGGGGCGTGCCTTCGACATGGCCGGCCTGACGCCGGCCGACGTCGACATGGCCGAGGTCCACGACTGCTTCACCATCACCGAGATCCTCGACATCGAGGACCTGGGGTTCGTGGAGAAGGGCAAGGGGGGCCCGGCGTCTCTCGAGGGCGAGACGGCCCTCGACGGGCGCATCCCCGTGAACCCCTCCGGAGGTCTGCTGGCCAAGGGCCACCCCATCGGGGCCACCGGCATCGCCCAGCTGACCGAGTGCTGGTGGCAGCTGCGCGAGGAGGCAGGCGAGCGCCAGGTCGCCATCCGTACCGGCAACGCCCTCCAGCACAACGTGGGCGGGCGGGGCTCGGGGGTCTCGGTGGTGAACATCCTCACCCGCAACCCCTGACTCCGCCGGGCACGGGCTCCCGGCACACGTTCGGGGGCGGTGCCCGATGCGCCCGGTGATGGGACCTTCGGCACTGTCTGGCGGCGCCGCCGTCGCCCACCCTTGGGAGAGCAGCACGCCGAGGGAGGCCGCCATGAAGGCGATCGTGTATCACGGGCCGGGCAACATGAGCTGGGAGGACGTGGCCGATCCCGTTCTCGTCGACGACACCGACGCCATCGTCCGGGTCGACACCACCACCATCTGCGGGACCGACCTCCACATCCTGAAGGGGGACGTACCCGCGGTGACCCCCGGGCGCATCCTCGGGCACGAGGCGGTCGGCACCGTGGTCGAGGTGGGAAGCGGGGTGAAGAGCGTGGCTCGGGGTGATCGCGTCCTCGTGTCGTGCATCACCTCGTGCGGGCGGTGCCGCTTCTGCCGCGAGGGCCGCTACGGGCAGTGCCTGGGCGGCGGCGGGTGGATCCTCGGCCACCTGATCGACGGCACCCAGGCCGAGCTGGTGCGCGTCCCCTTCGCCGACACCTCCACCTACCTGTTGCCGTCGAGCGTCGGGGACGAGGAGGCCGTGATGCTGGCCGACATCCTGCCCACGGGGTACGAGGTCGGGGTGCTGAACGGCCAGGTGCATCCGGGCGACACGGTGGCGGTGGTGGGCGCCGGGCCCGTCGGCCTGTCCTCCATCCTCGGGGCCAAGCTGTACTCCCCCAGCCATGTGGTGGCCATCGACCTGGCCGACGCACGCCTCGAGGCGGCCAAGGCGTTCGGGGCCGACATCACCCTCAACAACAGCGGCGCGGTGGACGTGCTGGCGGAAGTGCGGGAGCTGACCGACGGCCTCGGCGCCGACGTCGCCATCGAGGCCGTGGGGGTGCCCGCCAGCTTCGAGCTGTGCACCGAGCTGGTACGTCCCGGCGGCCGGGTGGCCAACGTCGGCGTGCACGGAACCCCCGCCACGCTGCACCTCGAGTCGCTGTGGATCCGCGACGTGACCATCACCACCGGGCTGGTCGACGCCTCGTCCACAGCCATACTCCTGCGGCTGGTCGCCAACCACCAGATCGACGCGGCGCGCTTCGCCACGCACCATTTCACCCTCGACGAGTTCATCGACGCCTACGACGTGTTCAGCCGGGCCGCCGACACCGGCGCCCTCAAGGTGGTGGTGTCGCGCTGAGCGTGTCCCCTGGCCGCCGTAGGCTGGCATGCCGTGAGCACCAACGCTGATCCTCGCGTGCGGGAAGACCTCGGCGCAGGGAAGGAGTGACGGCATGAGCGAGAGCGGCGAGTACCGACCGAGCCCGTGGGACTGGGTGGCGGACCAGGTGAAGGCGTACGAGGCGAGCGGCGGCCGCGAGGGCGGCACGCTCGAGGGCAAGCCCGTGGTCATCCTGACGACGAAGGGACGCCACAGCGGTGCCCTCCGCAAGTCGGCACTCATGCGGGTGGAGCACGACGGGCGCTACGTGGTGGTGGCGTCGATGGGCGGTGCCCCGACGCACCCCGTGTGGTACCTGAACCTGCTGGCCGACCCGCACGTCACCCTGCAGGACGGTGACAGCGTCATGCAGATGCGGGCGCACACCGCCGATCCCGAGGAACGCGCCCAATGGTGGCCCGTGGCGACGGCGGCGTGGCCGGCCTACGACGAGTACCAGACGAGGACAGAGCGCGAGATCCCCGTCGTCGTCCTCGAGCCTGCGTAGCGGTCAGTCGCCCTTCTTGCCGAGCAACGGGTGCGCCGGCATGCCCACGGGCTGGAGGTGCTGCCCCAGCACGTCGTGGAAATGGTCGGCCACCTGGCTCGGCGTCCAGCCCCCCTCGCGCCACATGGCCGCCACCTGCCGTGGCGTCTGGAAGATGGTGTAGGCGTACCCCGTGCGCCCGAGGATCTGGCCGTTCACGTAGCTCGCCTGTTCCGATGCGAGGAAGGCGACGAGCGGGGCGTTGAGCGCGGGGTCCTGGTCCGGCGGCGCGTCGGCCCCGCCGAAGAGGCTCTCGGTCATGCGGGTGAGGCCGGCCGGCGCCACGGCGTTGACGGTGATGCCGTAGCGACCGAGCTCGAGCGCCCACACGAACGTCATCCCCATGATGGCGGCCTTGGCGGCGCCGTAGTTGCTCTGACCGAAGTTGCCGCGCAGCCCGGCCGACGACGTGATGTTGACGATGCGCCCGTAGCCCTTCTCGCGCATGTGCACCGCCGCGTGCCGCGCGCAGTTGAAGGTGCCCTTCTGGTGCACCGCCACCACGGCGTCGTAGTCGTCGGGCGACATCTTCACCAGCGTGCGGTCGCGCACGATGCCGGCGTTGTTGACGAGGATGTCGATGGACCCGAAGGTGTCGACGGCCTGGGCCACGATGCGCCCGGCACCGTCGTAGTGAGACACCGAGTCGCCGTTGGCCACGGCGGTGCCTCCGGCCTCCTCGATCAGCCGGCACGTCTCTGCCGCCGGGCCCTGGGCCGTGCCGCTGCCGTCGAGCGTGGCCCCGAGGTCGTTGACGACCACCCTGGCACCCTCCGAGGCCAGGCAACGGGCGATCTCACGGCCGATGCCTCCACCGGCTCCCGTGACGACGGCCACCCTGTCGTCGAGCAGTCCCATGCGTCAGCTCTCCCTCCGGCTCGGTGTGGTCCCGACCGTCAGGACGGGGTGACGGGAAAGTTCGGACCCACCACCCACAGGTCGGCGGGATGCCCGTTGGCGTCGCTCGGCGTCGCGTCGGGCGACGATGGCGCCGCCGCGGCGGGTGGTGGTGCCGCAGGCGCGGCCGGCGGGGGCGGCGGGGCGGCAAAACGGGGTGGGGGCGGCACGGCGGCCGGCTGAGGCGGCGCGTACATGGGGGCGTAGGCCGCCGGGGTCCCGGGCACGGTGGCAGGTCCGACTGTGGGCGCCGCCGTGGTGGGGAAGGGCGCGTGCACCGCCGCTGCGGCGCCGGGAGCGGACCCGTTGGTCGAATGGGCGCTGCCGTTGGTCGACGCGCCGCTCAGCATCTGGGACTCGAGGACGGGACGCGCCTGGCTGGCCGGCCCCTCCCACGCCACCGCTCCCTTGACCAAGAGCACCGCCGTGTCGGCGATGGCGAGTGCCCGGTCGACCTGCTGCTCCACCACGAGCAGGGCGCATCCCTGGCGGTGGATGGCCACCAGCCCGTCGTAGACCTGGTCGACCACAACGGGTGCGAGGCCGAGAGACAGCTCGTCCACCACCAGGAGCTTCGGCGCCACAGCCAGCACCTTGGCCAGCGACAGGATGCGCTGCTGGCCACCCGACAGCGTGCCGCCCTGCTGACGGCGGCGCTCGGACAGCACCGGGAAGGCGTCGTAGGCGCGGGCCAGCGCGTCGGACACCCCGCGTCGTCCCACGCGCTTGAGGAACGACAGGGTGAGGTTCTCCTCCACCGACAGCGACGAGAAGACGGCGCGGCCCTCGGGGACGTGGGTGACACCCATGCGGGCGATGCGATGGGCCGACAGCTTGGTGATGTCCTCCCCGGCGATGCGGACGCTGCCGTCGCTCACCGGCACGAGCCCGGTCGCCACCCGGGCCACCGTGGACTTCCCCGCTCCGTTGGAACCCACCAGCGCGACGATGCCGTCGGCGGGGATGCTGAGCGTGACCCCGAACAGCGCGCGGTACGTGCTGTAGGAGGCCGAGACCCGGTCCATGTGCAGGATGGGCTCGCTCATGCCGAGCGCCCCAGATAGGCCCGTCGGACTTCGGGGTCGGCGACGACTGCCTCGAAGGGGCCTTGGGCGATGATCTCGCCCACGTCGAGCACCACGACCCGGTCGACGGCCTTGGCCACCATGGCCATGTCGTGCTCCACCAGCAGCACGGCCATCCCCTGCTCGCGCTGGGCCGTGCGCAGCACGGCGGCCAGTGCCGCCGTCTCGTGGATGTCGAGCCCGGAGGACGGTTCGTCGGCCATGAGCAGTCGTGGCTTGCCGGTGAGGGCGCGACCGAGCTCCACCAGACGGCAGTGCCCCAGGCTGAGCGCCGCCACGGGCACGTCGGCCAGATCGGTCAGCCCCACCATGTGGAGGATCTCGTCGACGTGGTCGAGCTCGTCGCGGCGAGGCTTACCCTTGTTGAGCAGGTCCTTCCACAGCGCTCCGTCTCCGCGCCGGGCCCGCTCGGCCACGATCATGTGGTCGCGCACCGACATCTCGGGGAAGACCTCCACGCGCTGGAAGGTCCGCCTGATGCCCAGCCGCGCCCGGGCGTGGGCGGGGAGATCCCCGATGACGTTTCCGTCGAAGGACACCGTGCCGGTGGACGGGCGCAGCTGGCCGCACAGGCAATTGAAGAGCGTCGTCTTGCCCGCGCCGTTGGGCCCCACCAGTCCCACGGCCTCGCCCGGCACCATGGAAATCGACACGTCCTTCAGTGCCGCCACGCCCCCGAAGCGGATCGAGACGCCGCGTGCGTCGAGCAGCAGCGGGCCGCCACCCGCCGGCGCACCGGGTGCGGTGGGCAGCACCGCCGCCTCAACCACCGAACACCTCTCCGCTCGAGACCGTCGCCGCCGGGATGACCGCCACCGGTCCGGCGTCGGTGGCCGCGGCC
>JBEKVE010000113.1:0-10232 GCA_049514335.1 Acidimicrobiales bacterium | reverse complement strand
ATCGCCGAGCGCCAGGTGGCCGAGGCCATCGCCGACGAGCGTCGTCTGCTGGAGGGGATCCGGGAGCGGGCCGACGTGGTGGTGGACACCGCCGAGCTGAACGTCAACCAGCTGCGCCAGCGGGTCCTCGACCTCTTCGGCGACGACTCCGAGCCCGGCATGCGCACGTCGGTGGTGTCCTTCGGCTACAAGCACGGCCTGCCCCTCGACGCCGACCTGGTCTTCGACTGCCGGTTCCTGCCCAACCCCCACTGGGTGGAGGAGCTGCGCCCCCTGTCGGGCCTCGACGGGCCGGTGCGGGACTTCGTCATGGCCGCCGACGCCACCCACGCCTTTCTCGACCGGGTGGACGACCTGGTGGGGACCCTGCTGCCCGCCTTCGTGGACGAGGGCAAGTCGTACCTGACCATCGCCCTGGGCTGCACCGGCGGCCGCCACCGCTCCGTGGTGCTGGCCGAGGAGCTGGCCCTGCTGCTGGGGTCGCGTGGGGTGCACCCCGTCGTCTTCCACCGGGACATCGGCCGATGAGCGGCCCGGGACCGCGCGTGGTGGCGGTGGGGGGCGGCCACGGCCTGGCGGCCACGCTGCGGGCGCTGCGCGCCTACGCCGGCGAGCTCACCGCCGTGGTGTCGGTGGCCGACGACGGCGGCTCGTCGGGGCGCCTGCGACGCCAGCTCGGCATCATCCCCCCCGGCGACCTGCGCATGTGCCTGGTGGCGCTGGCCGAGCCGGGCTCGGCCCTGGCGGCGGCGTTCGACCACCGCTTCGACGGCGACGAGCTCGGCGGCCATGCGCTCGGCAACCTGGTGATCGCCGGGCTGCTGGCCTCGTGCGGCGACCCCCAGGCCGGCCTGGACGAGGCCGCCCGCCTTCTCGGGGCCGTGGGCCGGGTGGTGCCGGCCACCACCGAGCCGGTGGTGCTCAAGGCCGTGGCCGACGGGGGCGAGATCGAGGGCCAGACGGCCATCATGCGCACCGCCCACATCCACCGGGTGTCGCTCGTGCCCACCGACCCGCCCGCCTCGCCCGCCGCCCTGGCTGCCCTGGCCCACGCCGACCAGGTGGTGATCGGGCCCGGGTCCCTGTTCACGAGCGTCCTGGCGGCCGTGGCGGTGCCCGGTATCGCCGAGGGCATCCGGCGCTCACCGGGGCGCCGCGTCTACGTCGCCAACCTGCGCCCCGAGGGGGAGGAGACCATCGGCTACGACGTGGCCGCCCACGTGGGCGCCCTCGAGGCCCACGGGGTGACGGTGGACGTCGTCCTGGCCGATCCGGCCGCCATTTCCCTTGGGGACGTGGGGGTGCCGGTGGTGAGCGCCTCCCTGGCCAAGGCCAACGGGCTGGCCCACGATCCGGAAAGACTGGCAATCGCCCTCGCCGGTCTGGTCGGATAGGGCCGATGACGGTTCGCGTGGGGATCAACGGGTTCGGACGGATCGGGCGCAACTTCCTGCGCGCCGCGCGCCGGCAGGGCGCCGACGTCGAGGTGGTGGCGGTCAACGATCTCACCGACGCCGCCACCAATGCCCACCTCCTGCGCTACGACACCACCCACGGGCGCTTCGACGGCGAGGTGCGCGCCGAGGGCGACACCATCGTGGTGGCGGGCCGTCCCATCCGCGTCCTGGCCGAGCGTGACCCCAAGGCGCTCGCCTGGAAGGAGCTCGGCGTGGAGGTGGTGGTGGAGTCGACGGGACGGTTCACCTCCCGTGCCGACGCCGCCTGTCACCTCGAGGGCGGGGCGGAGCGCGTGGTCATCTCGGCCCCGGCCAAGGGGGCCGACGCCACCTTCGTCATGGGCGTGAACGACGACACCTTCGACCCCGCCTCCCACGTGGTGGTGTCGAACGCGTCGTGCACCACCAACTGCTTCGCCCCCATGGTGAAGGTGATCGACGACGCCTTCGGCACCACGAGCGGGCTCATGACGACGGTGCACGCCTACACCAACGACCAGAACCTCCTGGACCTGCCCCACACCGACCTGCGCCGGGCGCGCGCCGCGGCGCAGAACATCGTGCCCGCCACCACGGGGGCGGCGCGGGCCACGGGTCTGGTGCTGCCCGCCATGCAGGGCCGCCTCGACGGCACCGCCCTGCGGGTGCCTGTGGCCGACGGGTCCATCACCGACTACACCGTGCTCGTGCCGCGCGCCGTCACCGTCGACGAGGTCAACACCGCCTTCCGGGTGGCGGCCGAGTCGGGGCCGCTTTCCGGCGTGCTCGTGTACTGCGAGGATCCCATCGTGTCATCGGACATCGTGGGCAGCCCGGCGTCGTGCACCTTCGACTCCGGGCTCACCATGGTGATGCCCGTCGACGAGGACAGCACCCTGGTCAAGGTGCAGGGTTGGTACGACAACGAATGGGGCTACGCCAACCGCCTCGTCGACCTCGTCGCCCTGGTCGGGTCCGCCGGCCGTCGCGGCGCCTGAGCGGACGGGATCTCCCTCGTCGTGCCATCGCGCACTCCCGCCGCCGGCCCGCTCGCCGGGCTGCCGCTGCTCGAAGACCTCCCCGACATAGACCGACGACGCGTCCTCGTGCGGGTCGACTTCAACGTCCCCATCGGACACCTCCCGAGCGGCGAGCCCTTCGTGGCCGACGACTTCCGCATCCGCTCGGCCCTCCCCACCCTGACGTGGCTGCTCGACCGGGGCGCGCAGGTCACGGCGTGCTCGCACCTGGGGCGGCCCAAAGGCAAGGTCGACCCCCGCTACGACGTGGCCCCGGTCCGGGCCCGGCTGGACGAGCTCGTCCCCGGAGTGGCCTTGCTCGAGAACCTCCGCTTCAACCCGGGCGAGGAGGGCAACGATCCTGCCTTCGTGGACCAGCTCGTCGAGGGCTTCAGCGCCTACGTGAACGACGCCTTCGGCTCCTCGCACCGGGCCCACGCCTCGGTGGTGGGACCGCCCGCCCGTCTGCCCTCCGCCGCCGGCCGGCTCCTCGCCCGCGAGGTCGAGGTGCTGGGCGTCCTGCTCGTGGAACCGGCCCGGCCCTTCGTGGCGGTGGTGGGCGGGGCCAAGGTGGCCGACAAGCTCGGGGTGCTGCGGGCGCTGCTCACCCGGGTGGACCACCTGGTGGTGGGCGGGGGCATGGCGTTCACCTTCCTCGCCGCCCAGGGACACCGGGTGGGGGCGTCGCTCGTCGACGCCGGACACGTCGAGGACTGCCGGGCCCTGCTCGAGGAATCGGGCGGGCGCATCCTGCTGCCGGGGGACGTGGTGGCGCTGGCCCCGGGCGGCACCGTGGGGGAGGACACCGCCGGGCGGGGCGAGACCCGCACCTTCGGGTTGGAGATCCCCGACGGATGGCGCGGCCTCGACATCGGGCCCGAGAGCGCCGGGATCTTCGCCGACGTGGTGACCGAGGCCGGAACCGTGTTCTGGAACGGGCCCATGGGGGTCTTCGAGGACGAGCGCTTCGCGGCGGGGACCGCCACCCTGGCCACGGCCATGGCGGCCACGCGCGCCTTCACCGTGGTGGGAGGCGGCGACACCGTCGCCGCCCTCGACCACATGAGCCTCGGCAACGACATCGATTACGTGTCGACCGGCGGCGGTGCGTCGCTGGAGCTGCTCGAGCACGGGGACCTGCCCGGCCTCGAGGCGCTGCGCCACGCCTCCAACGCCCCGGCGGTGCGCTGAATGGTCTCGGCCGGCGCGGCGCACCGACGACCGCTCATCAGTGCCAACTGGAAGATGCACCACGATCACCTCCAGTCCATCCGCACCGTGCAGGACCTCGGGCTGCGTCTCACCCCCGCCGACGTGGCGTCGCTCGACGTGTCGGTGCACCCCGCCTTCACCAGCCTGCGCTCGGTGCAGACCGTCATCGAGGACCGCGCCATCCCCGTCGCCCTCGGGGCCCAGCACTGCTACGACGAGGACCAGGGCGCCTTCACCGGCGAGGTGGCGCCCCCCATGCTCGCCCGGCTGGGGGTGAGCCTCGTGATCGTCGGGCACTCCGAGCGGCGCCAGTTCTTCGGCCAGAGCGATGCCATCGTGGCGTCCACGCTGCGGGCGGTGCTGCGCCACGGCATGACCCCGCTCGTGTGCGTGGGGGAGACCGAGGAAGAGCGCGAGGACGGCGCCACCGAGGCCCGCCTCACGTCCCAGGTGACCGCAGCCCTGGCCGGGCTGGCCTCCGACGCCGTGGCCGGGCTGGTGGTGGCCTACGAGCCCATCTGGGCCATCGGCACGGGCCGCACCGCCACCGCCGAGGACGCCCAGGGGGCCTGCGCCCACATCCGGTCGGTGGTGGCCGGGCTGGCCGGCGACGAAGCCGCCGGGGCCCTGCGCATCCAGTACGGGGGGTCGGTGCGGCCCGACAACACGGCGGAGCTCCTGGCCCAGTCGGATGTGGACGGAGCCCTGGTGGGCGGGGCCAGCCTCGAGGCCGCCACCTTCGCCGCCATCGTCCAGGGGGCCGCCCAGGTGGTGGCCGCGGGCCGTTGAGCCGGCGGCGTTTGGTAGCGTTGCCCGGTCCGAACCGCTCGAGGAGCGCTCCGTGCTGACGATCGCAATCCTGGTCATCCACATTCTGGTGTCGCTGGCCCTCGTGTTCCTGATCCTCATGCACTCGGGCAAGGGCGGGGGCTTGTCGGACATGTTCGGTGGGTCGGTGGGCCAGGCGGCCGCCGGATCCACCGTGGTCGAGAAGAACCTCGACCGCATCACGATCACCGTCGCGGTGATCTTCACCTTCACCACCGTCATCCTGGCGCTCCGCGTGCAGTGACGGCCGGTGCGGCCGGCCGGCGGGGAGGGCGCACGCACGGCGCAGGTCCTGGCACCGGCGCAGGTCCTGGCACCGGCGCAGGTCCTGGTACCCGCGTAGGTCCGGGCCCGGCCCCCGAGCGGCGACGCATCGTGGTCGGCCTGGTGGTGGTGTGCGTGACGATGGCGTCGTGCGGTGCCGCCGCCGCTGCCCCCGGGGGGACCCCGGCGGCCCGGCATGCGCCACCGTTGGTGGCGGGCACGGGAGGCACGGTCACCGTCGGCCTCGACCAGGTGCCGGTGACGCTCAACGACCACACCGTGGCCGGGGACACCGCCGCCGACCGCATGATCGCCAGCGCGGTGTGGCCCCAGGTCTTCCGGGTGGCGCCGGGTCTCACCCCCCAGCTCGACACCGACGTGGTGGACAGCGCCGAGGTCATCAGCGTGAACCCCCAGACCGTGGTGTACCAGATCGACCACCGCGCCACGTGGTCCGACGGCGTGCCCATCAGCGCCGACGACTTCGTGTACGCCTGGACGTCGCAGCGCGGCGGGGCGCTCGACGTGGACGGCACGCCCGACTCGGTGGCCTCGACCCTCGGGTACCGCGACATCTCGTCGGTGACGGGCTCCAACGACGGGCGCACGGTGACGGTGGTGTTCAAGGCACCCTTCGCCGACTGGGCGTCGCTGTTCGACGATCTGCTCCCCGCCCACATCGCCGAGAGCGTGGGCTGGAACGGCGGCTTCGACCACTTCGATCCGGCCGTGCTGGTGTCGGGCGGCCCGTGGGAGGTGGTGTCGTGGCAGCCCGGCGTGTCTGTCGTGCTCGGCCGCAACCCGCACTGGTGGGCGGGAAAGCCCGTGCTCGACCGGGTCCGCTTCCAAGCCGTGCCCGACGGCGCCGTCGGTACGGCGCTCACCTCGGGGCAGGTCCAGGTGGCGTATCCAGAGGCGTTCGGGCCCTCCCTCCTGGCGCAGGTGTCGTCGTCCTCATCGTTGCTGAGCGCGTCGCAGCTCGGAACGGAGATGCTCCAGCTCGAGTTCAACGTGCGCCGGCCACCGCTCGACTCGGCGGCGGTGCGCCAGGGCATCGCCCACGCCGTGGACCGCGCCGCCCTGGTGACGAGCATCGGCCAGCCCGAGGACCATTCGGTGTGGGAGGACAACGACCATCTGTTCGCCAACTCCGAGCCGGGCTACAACGACGACGCCAGCGGCTATGAGACACCGGACCTGAACGCCGCCGCCCATCTGCTCCAGCAGGGGGGCCTCGTGGCCGACGCCGAGGGCCGCTGGACCTCGCACGGCAGCCCTGTCGACCTCACCCTCGTGTGGGCCGACGACGACCCGTGGTCCGAAGCGGTGGGGCCCATCGTGGCGGCGCAGCTGAGCGCGGCGGGAATCGGCGTGAGCGCCGACCCTGTGCCGTCGTCGGAGCTGTTCGGGGCGGTCCTGCCGGGGGCGGCGTTCGACCTGGCCATCGTGCCCGTCAGCCCCGATGCGTACCCGAGCGCCATGGACGACGTGTTCAGCACCGCTGCGGCCTTGACCGGCGGGGGCCCCACACAGGACTGGTCGGGCTTCGACGACCCGAAGCTCGACACCCTCTTCACCCAGGCGATGGAGCAGCTGTCGGTGCCGCAGGCGCTCGCCGTGTACCGCCAGATCGACCAGTCGCTGTGGACGTCGATGCCCACGCTGCCCCTCTTCGCCGAGCCGACCCTGCTTGTGTGGTCAGCCGCCGTGACGGGGGTGAACGACGACCCCGGGGGCCTCGGACCCCTGTGGAACGTGCGCCTCTGGGCCCGACTCGAGGCCGCGTCCACCCGCACCACCAGCGCATCCGGAGCCGGACCCTGACGGGTGCCGCGCTAAGGTTTGCCCTGCGCCGCCTCATGGCGGCGCACACTCGTCGGAGTGGCGGAATAGGCAGACGCGCTAGCTTGAGGGGCTAGTGCCCGCAAGGGCGTAGGGGTTCAAGTCCCCTCTCCGACACCGGGTCGCATTCGGTTGGGGATGCAGATCTATGAAGCCCTGGACCGATACTCCTCGACCGCATCAATCGGCACATGAGCGATCCCGTCCACCATTACGTAACGGATCTTGCGCTCGTATACAAGGCGGAGGAGCTCCTTCGTCGGAATCCCCAATCGCCGAGCTGCCTGCGCCGCCCGGAGTGGCTGCTCGTCACCCATCGCCGCCTCCCGGTTCATCGAAGCCCAGTCTACGGCTGAGTAGCTGGATTTGATGCTCAACTTGCGCAGCCTCGGCCAAGTGGTCGGTTTCGATCAGGGCATCACGGGCCTCTTCCAGGGCAGCGAGGAGGTCGAGGGCCTCCTCAAGTTGGAATTGGATTCTCGCGGGCGGTCCCTCGTGGGATGACTGCTCCTCCACGACCCCAGCGTGGCACTTTGTTGTGTCAGCGCCTCACCAGGGCTCGAGCCGCCAATGCCCCTTGGTACGAGATCGTGCAGGTCGGATCTCCGACACTCGCCCGCGATCCGAGTCGGCAGTTTTCGAAACCGACGCTCGCCGTCGAGCCGGACTGAGGGCGGGAATGGCTCCAGGGTTGGATTTCGCCAGGCGGGGTGCAACCTATCCGATGATCCTTCCCGGGTTGCCGCTCACTCAGCCCGGAGGAGTACAGCGGTCGCCGTGCGCCCTGCGCTACGCCCCGGCAGGGCGGCCACGACATTGGCGAGCACGAGAGCGCCGATCGCTACGAGACCGACCGATAGAACCGGCACGGTAGGTTGCGGAACCGCATAAATCTGGCGGGCGAAGAGGGTCCAGAGCCAGCGCCCCAGGACGATCCCGAGGGGAACGCCGATCACGATCCCGATGACTGCGGCGACCGACGCCTGACAGGCTATGGCCGCTGCCAGTTGCCGCTGCGTGAAGCCCAGCGTCTTCAACAACGCCAGGTCGTGTCTCCGTCGCCGCACTGAAGCCGCCAAGGTGAGGCCGAGCGCGAGGATTGCTCCCCCAGCGAGCGCCGACGCGAGCAGGGCTGGTGTAGATCCCATCGTGCGATAGTTCACGATCTCGGCCGGGCGCTGCACGCCGACCACCGACACCGTGTCCCCCTGTCCGCCGCCATCTGGCACGGCTGCAAGGTCGCGGTCGGAGGCAGTGGCGATCCGTTGGAGGCTCGCGAGACCTGCTGCGGACGCAACGCCGTTCCGGAGGCGCACGAACACAAGGTCAGGGCCGTTGAGGGTGGGGTCTGTGTTCCCGCCCTGCACGATGCTGCTGGGCAGGAAATTTACCGAAGCCAAGACGCCAGTGCCCATCGACGTGTGGTCGGCGATAACGCTCGAGTATCCGACGGCGGGCAGCGTTGCGGTGCCGACGATGACAAGCCGGGTTGGCGGGACATACAAGGGGGCGGCCTGCGGATTGCCGTAGGTCACGGTGACGGTATCGCCGATGTGCTTGTCCAGCTGGGCCAGTGTCGCTGCCCCAAGGACGACCTGATCCTTTTGTTCGATGGAGTGACCAGACAGGATCGGCGGGGTGACGGGTTGGGTGTTTGAGGGGTGGATGCCCTCGAACAAGAAAGGAAGATTCTGACCGTCAATCTGAAAGCCGTTGTAGTCATAGCCGGTCCACGCGGCGACGTAGGGGTCGTGTTCGAGCGATGCGAGCGCTTGGGGGGGAACCGTGTTGCTGGGGTCGAGCATGTAGCTCCAGTCCCACCCATAGAGCGCGGGATGCGAGACGAGGGACTGCAGACCACTTCCGAAGGTGAGGGTGGCCACCACCAGGGCCACGGCGAGGACAGCACCCACTACCGCCGACCGCACGGGCACTGCGTTGCGCCCTCGGCCTGAGGCGAGGGCGAAGCGCACACCGACGACGGCCGGTGCCGGTAGTGGCGACGACGCCACCGCAGCCAGGGCCTTCGAGGGAGCCGGAGCGCTACGTTGGGAGCGCCGTGCCACGCGATGCGGTGCTTCTCTGAAGCTCAGTGCCACGGCAATGACTCCGAGACCCCCGATGAGGACCAGGAGCCCGAAGCCCAGGACCGTCCAGTCGAAGGCGACCGGCGACCCGGGGAAGACCGACCGCACCGGGCCCAGTGGCGACAAGGGCGACAACGCAACGGCCACCACAGTGGCAAGAAGCGATCCGATGAGGATCGCACCGAAGATGCCGATCAGGCTATCGGCGGCGATGGTTGTCGGCCCGGCCCCCAGCGCACGCAGGACCGTCAGATCCTCATCGGCATCCCGCAGTTGGCGAGAGATGGCCTGGATGGCGATGAGCAGCGCAGCCAGGGCGGCCACCCCTCCGAAGACACCGAGGGCGATCGACAGCGGCTTCACGGTCCGGTCGACCTTGGCCGAGATTGGCGCCGTGGCATGAAACTCGTATGCTGCGCCCGGCGGAACCAGGCGGGCGTACTCCCGCTCGACTGACGCCACGCCAGTGTTCCCGTGAGTGAGCTGGAGGCCGTAGCTGACGCCGCCACCAGCCCCTCGTCCCGAGTCCGCCAGGACCTCATCGGCAAGTGCCGGGGTGAACACGATGAATGTCGGGAAGCGGTCGATGTCGTCCTCGACGATGGCGTTGTTGAACTGGACGACCCCGACCAGTTTGGCGCTTATGCGGCGATGAGGCGGGACGCTCGGTGTTCCGAAGCCCGGTAGGTCCTCTTCGTGCTGGGTGTAGAGGCCAAAGGAAATTGGCTGACCGACGTGGACCCCGAGCAGATTCGCCGCCACTGCCGTCATGACGATCTCGTCGGGTCGATTGGGGTTGGCCATTCGTCCTTTGATGACAGCCAGGCGGTCCTGGTCGAAGAAGAGGCCGTTGACGCTGGCGGTCATGTCGATATTGGTGATGGCGCCGAGGCGGGGGGCACCGTCCGGTCGCAACGGCGCAGCTGCGAGGTTTATTGACGCTTCAACATGTTTCACCCCTGGCAGGCGGGCGATTTGGTGGGTAGCAGACGCTGCAGACAACGAGTAGTTCACTCCGGTGTTGCCGAAGTTCCCGTACAGCGTCACGGTCAGGTTCGATGGGTTGGTGTTGGCCAAGTATGTCGAGAAGGATGACTGGGTACGCCGAGCAGCGGACAGGGCGCCCATAGCGACGCCCCCCACCAACCCGATCAGGAGGACGAGGGCCAAGTAACTCCCTCGGCGTCGCCGGAAGGTGGCCCGGGACCGGTACGATGCGATGCGTAAGCTGTACCTGGTCACGGCTGAGTACCGCCCGAAAGCTGCGCCTTCACGCTCCCGCCACCCTCCGCTCCAGCCTTGGCCTGGGTTTCCCTCTCGAGTGTGGCTCAACCGTGGCCAGGTGCCAAGGTGGTCAGCCCGTGGGTTCGTCCACGTGGCAGCACCCCGAAGGCCTCGTCTGCTCCTAGGTTGGTCAGTTATCGGGGTATCGGGGTATCGGGGTATCGGGTGACCTCTGTGGCCTCAGTCGGATCCGTGCGGCCGGAGCGTGTTCGGGTACGCGTTCTGGCCCGCCAATATCACTCTGAGAGGGGGAGGCCAAC
>JBEKVE010000112.1:0-10947 GCA_049514335.1 Acidimicrobiales bacterium | reverse complement strand
GGCGGTGCCGATGAGTGCTCCCCCGAGATGCCACCACCGGCTGTCCGCCACCGCTGCCGCCGCCAGCAGGGCGAGACCGATCCCGCCGCCGACGAGGGCCACGGCGCCAGGAGGGTGCATGCCGTCGAGCTCGACGGCCGCCAGGGCGAGGGCGGTGGCGGCCAGGATGCACATGCCCGGCACGGCCCAGTGCGACCCGAGGCCCCAGGCCACGGCCCCGAAGACCACCGCCGTGGCCAGCTCCACCAGGGGGTAGCGAGGCGAGATGGGCTCGCCACAGGACCGGCACCGGCCGCGGAGGACGAGCCACGACAGCAGGGGGACGTTGTCGACGGACCGGATGGGCGTGGCGCAGGCAGGGCAGAACGAGCCGGGCGCCACCACGGACAGTCCCCGGGGCACGCGGTAGACGACCACATTCAGGAACGAGCCGATGGCGAGACCGGCGACGGCGGCGACCCCGGTCGTCCAGCCGCGGGCCACCACCACGGCAATCCCCGTCGCCGGGGTCAGCAACGACGCCTCTGACCAGGGGAAAGGCCTGCCGACAGCGGCGCTTTCACAGGGCGGACACGCTACCACGGCCTTTTTCTGGGCGATCCCGGGCGAGAAACACCGCCAGACCACCGACAGCGTTCAATTCTGCCTGGTCACGTGCCGATGCTTCCCTTCATGAGGAACGCGGACGACGTCCGGACGCTCGCGGACGAGCATCATCTCGAATTCGTCGACCTCGACCGCTTCAACGTGGATGCCAGTGTCAGCTCGGTGATCCCGCTGGCCGTGGCCCGCCGGCACCACGTCGTCCCGATCGGGCGCAAATTCGGCGCGCCCGTGGTTGCCATGTCGAACCCGTCCGACGTCATGGCGATGGACGTGCTGCGCGCCGTCATCGGGCGCGAGTTCGTGGCCGTGGTGGCCACCGACGACCAGATCGAGACCTGCCTCGGACGCGTGTACGGCGCGCCGGGCGGCGGGACGCGGCACAAGAGCGCCCCGGCGCACCACGACACGCCAGCCCCGGCCCCGAGCGCGCGCCAGAGCGCGGTGAGCGCTCCTCCGGCGAACGCTTCGCCCCCGGCGCCGCCGGAGCCGGTCCGTGCGAGCGCACCGGCGCCGCCGCGCGCGGCTGTGCCCGACCAGATGCCGCCGCGCCCGGTCGCACCTCCCGCCGCCCCGGCGGCGTCGCCGGAATCCGTCACGCCGGCAGTGCCACCCCCGGCGGCGCCTCCGGAGCGAACCGCGTCCAACGGGTCCGCAGCACCGTCAGCGCCCCCCGTCTCCGGCGCGCCGGTACCACCGCCTGTCTCCCCCGTCGACGTAGCGCCGACGAGCGCCACCGGCGCCCGTCGCGAGGTCGGCGATCCGTTGGCGGCCGCCCTCGAGATGGTGGAAGGCGTCCTCGACGGTGCCGCCGGTCATCAGGTGGGCGGGGACGTCGATCTCGATGTCGAGGACCCGACGCGCATCGCGCCCGACGACGAGGAGCGGTCCACCGGACCCACCGCCGAGGAAGTGGCCGACACCGTCCGGGCCGCCGATCTGGTGGAGGAGGTCGTCGCCGAGTTCGAGCACAGCGCCGATGCCCCCGAGCACGACGACGACGACCTGTCGCCGATGGCGGGCTTCCCGCCCCTCGCCCGCGTGCTGGTGGAGGGGGAGCGGGTCTCGCTCACCGACATGGAGGACGTCCTGGCCGAGCGGGACCGCTCGGCACAGCCCATCGCCCGCATCCTCACCCTGCGGGGCCTCGTCACCGAAGCCGACCTCATGTGGGGCATGGCCCAGGAGATGGGCCTCGAGTTCGTCGACCTCGAGGTCGAGAGCATCGACTTCGCCGCGTCCTACAGCCTCCCCGAGGCGACGGCGCGCCACCACAACGTCCTCGTCATCGGCCAGCGCGAGGGCGTGCTGGCGGTGGCAGCCTCCAATCCCACCGACGTTTTCGCCATGGACGACCTGCGCACCATCATCGGGCGCAACTTCATCACCGTCGTCGCCACGCGCTCGCAGATCAACACGTACATCGACAAGGCGTACCACCAGGGTGGGGACGCCTCCGAGGTGGCCAACACGGCGGCATCGGACTTCGAAGACCTGGCCGACGAGGAGCTCGGCAACCTCCAGGTCGTCGACGACGCGCCCATCGTCCGCTACGTCAACCTCCTCATCCTGCAGGCCCTGAACGAGCGGGCCTCGGACATCCATGTCGAGCCCACGGGCGAAAACCTCCGCATCCGCTACCGCATCGACGGCGTGCTGCACGACATCTCGACCGCACCGCGCGCCATCGCCGGGGCCGTGACCACCCGCCTCAAGGTGATGGCGGACATGAACATCGCCGAGCACCGCCTTCCCCAGGACGGCCGCATCTCGTTGACGGTCGGCAACCGGCCCATCGACCTCCGCATGGCCACGCTCCCCACCATCTACGGGGAGAAGGTGGTCATGCGGGTGCTCGACAAGTCGAACGTGGTCCTCGGCTTCGAGGACCTCGGCTTCGACGCGGACCTGCTCGACCGCTACCAGCGGATCTACACCAAGCCGTACGGGACGATCCTGGTGACCGGCCCCACCGGTTCGGGCAAGACCACCACCCTCTACGCCACCCTGGCCGCCCTCAACAATCCCGAGAAGAACATCATCACGGTCGAGGACCCCGTCGAGCTGCGCATCAAGGGGATCAGCCAGGTCCAGCTGAACGTGAAAGCGGGGCTCAACTTCGCCTCCGCGCTGCGGTCGATCCTGCGCTCGGACCCCGACATCGTCCTGGTGGGGGAGATCCGCGACCGCGAGACCGCCATGATCTCGGTGGAGGCCGCCCTCACCGGGCACCTCGTCCTGGCCACGCTGCACACCAACGACTCGGCCAGCACCCCCATGCGCCTCGTCGAGATGGGCGTCGAGCCCTATCTGGTGACGTCGGCCATCAGCGGGGCGATCGCCCAGCGCCTCACCCGGCGGCTGTGCGTGCACTGCCGTGAGCCCTTCGACGCCACCGAGGCCGACATCGTGGCCGCCGGATGGGCGCCCCAGGAAGTGTTCGACGACAAGGACACGGTGACGCTGCACCGGGCAGTGGGCTGCTCGGCGTGTTCGAAGACCGGCTACCGGGGACGCAAGGCGCTGCTCGAGCTCCTCGCCGTCACCGACGACGTAGAGCGACTGATCATTGAGGGAGGAACGGCTGATGACATCCACAAGCTCGCAGTCGAACAAGGCATGGTGACCCTGCGCCAGAGCGGCCTGCGCAAGGCGCTCGAGGGCGAGACGACCCTCGAAGAAGTCCTCCGGGTCGTGGCATGAGCGCCGGCACCCGCATCGAGTGGGCCCGCCGCCTGGCCCAGAGCATCGTCACCGACGGCTACGCCGAGGAGGGTGTGGTCACGCCGGTTCTGGACGAGGCCTGCAGCCGCGGCACGTCCTTCCCGGCGCTGCTCATCTCCAGAAACGTCACCTCGCAGGAGGTCGTGCTGGGCCTGTTGTCGCAGATGGCCAGGTTGCCCGTGGTCGACCTCAACCGCGACCGACCGAGTGACGTGGCGCTGTCGCAGACCCCGGTGGCCGTGGCGCGCCAGTACGGCGCCGTGGGGTACCGCCTCGACGGTGACCAGCTCACCATGGCCTTCGGTGACCCCCCCGACGAGGACGACGTTCGGTCCCTGTCGGTGCTCGTGGGCCACCCCGTGGTCCCCGTCCTCGGCGACCCCGTCGCCATCGACCGGCTCCTGGCCTCGGCCGAAGCCGCCGCACCGCCGCCGCCACCTCCGCCCCCGCCGGGCGCGGACGCCAACGGCTCGGCCAACGGTGCGGCCGGCGAGTTCGCCGCGGCCGCGATGCCGACCAACGGCAACGGGTCCCACGGCCAGGTGGGTGGCGTGCTGCCGCCGGTGGCGGACGAGGGCGAGGAGATGCCGCTGCACCTCGACGACCTCCTGCGCTACGCCGTGAGCGTGGGGGCTTCGGACCTCCACCTCACGACCGGTCTGCCTGCCTGCATCCGGCTGCACGGGGCGGTGCGACCCATCGAGGGATGTCCGGTGCTCGACCACGAGACGATCCGCGACATGGTCTTCGGCATCCTGCCCCAGACCCTGCGCGAGCGCTTCGAGGCCGAGAAGGAGCTCGACACGTCGCACTCCATCGCCGACGTGGGACGGTTCCGGCTGAACGTCTTCCAGCAGCGTGGGACCGTGGCCGCCGCCCTGCGGTCGATCCCCCACGAGATCCCGGCCTTCGAGGTCCTCGGCATCCCCGAGCCGGTGCGCGCCTTCACCGAGATGCGCCGGGGCCTCGTCCTCGTGACGGGACCGACGGGGTCGGGCAAGTCCACGACGCTGGCGTCGCTCGTCGACATCATCAACAAGACCAAGCCGCTGCACATCATCACCGTGGAGGACCCCATCGAGTTCCTCCACAATCACAAGAAGGCGATGGTGAACCAGCGCGAGGTCGGTCAGGACACGTACTCGTTCTCCGAGGCGCTTCGCCGGGTGCTGCGCGAGGACCCCGACGTCATCCTGGTCGGTGAAATGCGTGACCTCGAGACGATCTCGATGGCCCTCACCGCGGCGGAGACCGGGCACCTCGTGTTCGGGACCCTGCACACCCAGGACGCCCCGCAGACCATCGACCGGATCATCGACGTGTTCCCCACCAACCAGCAGGAGCAGGTGCGGACCATGCTGGCCGGCTCCCTCGAGGGAGTCGTCACCCAGCAGCTGCTGCTCAACGCCGACGGCACCGGCCGCCTGGCGTGCTGCGAGGTCATGGTGTGCACGTCGGCCATCCGCAACCTCGTCCGCAGCTCCAAGACACACCAGATCTACTCGTTGATGCAGACCGGTGGTCAGTACGGCATGCAGACAATGGACCAGGGTCTCGCCAAGTTGGTCCGGTCGGGCCAGATCACCGAGGCGGTGGCCTTCGACCGGTGCCGCAACGAGGAAGACCTCAGAAATCACCTCAGCAGCTAGGAGCCAGCAATGGCGTTGACATTCGATTACAAGGTGCGGGACAAGACCGGGAATCTGGTCGAGGGCCAGCTCGAGGGGGACAGCCTTCCCCTCGTGGTGGGAAAGCTGCGCGAGATGGGGTACCTGCCCATTTCGGTCAGCCCCAAGTCGCACACGAAGGTCAACCGCGACATCGCCATCCCCGGCTTCTCCAACCGCGTCAAGCTGACGGAGATCGCCGTGGCCACGCGTCAGCTGGCCACCATGATCGACTCCGGCCTGTCGGTGGTGCGGTCCCTGTCGATCCTCTCCACCCAGGTGGAGAACAAGGAGCTCGGTCGGATCCTCGGTGAGGTGCGACTCGACGTGGAGCGCGGCTCGTCGCTGTCGGCGGCGTGCGGCAAGTTCCCCAAGATCTTCAAGCCCCTGTTCATCACCATGGTGCAGGCGGGCGAGGCGGGCGGGCACCTCGACGCCGTGCTCTTGGACCTGGCCTCCACCATGGAGAAGCAGGCCGTGCTGCGCCGGACCATCCGCTCCGCCATGACCTACCCCGCCGTCGTCCTGTCGGTGATGATCGTCATCTTCCTGGCGCTGCTCATCTTCATCGTCCCCATCTTCTCCAAGCTCTTCACGTCGCTGAACGCCAAGCTCCCCACGCCGACGCTCATCGTCATCGGCATCTCCAAGATCGTGCTCAGCCCGTGGTCGGTGGTGCTCGTGTTCGGTCTCGGTGCGTCGATCTTCGGCCTGTACAAGTGGATCCAGACCGACACCGGGCGCGAGAAGTGGGACGGGTTCAAGCTGAAGCCCCCCATCTTCGGCCCGCTCATCCACAAGGTGGCCCTGGCCCGCTTCTCGCACACGCTGGCCTCGCTCATCCAAGCGGGCGTCCCCATCCTGGAGTCGCTCGACATCGTGTCGGAGACGGCCGGCAACCGCATCGTGGCCAACGCCCTTCTCGACGCCAAGGCGGGGGTGCGCGAAGGGCGCGCCCTGGCCGACGTGCTGCGCGAGCACGAGGACGTCATCCCGATCCTCGTGACCCAGATGGTGGAGGTCGGTGAGCAGACCGGTGCGCTCGACGCCATGCTCCACAAGGTGGGCCAGTTCTACGACGGCGAGGTCGAGACGACGGTCAACAACCTGACATCGATGCTCGAGCCCATGCTCACCGTGGCCATGGGCGCCGGGGTGGGGACCATGGTCATCTGCATGTACCTGCCCATGTTCGACTACATCAAGCACATCCCGCAGAGCTGAGCGGGCGGACGCGGGCACCACGTGTCGACGGACGCAGCCTCACCGAGGTTCATCGACCGCGTCCGAGGCCGGAAATGGCCGGTCGTCGTCACGCTGCTCGTGCTGTCGAGCGGCATGGCCTACAGCCTGCTGTGGGCGCCGCTCGTCCGGCATCACCCCTCGTGGATCTTCTCCGGTGACGTCTTCGCCTCCTACCGGTCCGCCCACTACATCGCCTGGGGCTCGATCGGCAGCGTGTACTCGGCCAACACCGGACTCGTCACGTTCCCGGGGATCCTGCTTCTGTTCGCGCCCCTCGCCGCGCTCACCGGATTCCTGGGGCTGAGCGAGAGCTTCCCCTACTTCATCCCGCATCCCACGGCCTGGCTGCTGCTCGGTCCGTACGAGATGATCATCGGCTGCTCGGCGCTGTTCGCCTGCGACGCGCTGGCCGAGCGCCTCGGCGTGGCCAAGCGGTGGCGCATCGTGCTGTGCCTGGCCGAGGGCGTGGCCATCTGGCCGTTGCTCGTGTTCTGGGGGCACCCCGAAGACGCGCTGGCCATGGCGCTCGCGCTCTACGCCGTGGTGTTCGCCTTCGACGGTCGATGGACCGGTGCGGGCTGGCTGTTCGGCGCAGCCGTGGCCACACAGCCCCTGACCTTGCTCATGCTCCCCATCCTGCTGGCCCTGGGCGGGAAGGAGACGGCGGCGGGGCTGCTGCTCCGCTCCCTGCTCCCCTCGGTGCTCCTGCTGGCGGTGCCGCTCGGGTACCAGTTCCACCCGACGCTCCACGCCTTGGTGGACCAGCCCAACTACCCCCGCATCGACCATGCCACCCCGTGGACGAGCCTGGCCCCGCGCCTGGGCGGCTCCGGGAAGAACATCGCAGTTGCCAGCGGGCCCGGACGGGTCCTGGCCGTGCTGGCAGCGTGCGTCCTCGGGTGGCGGGCGCGGCGGTGGCGGGACCGGCCCGAGCTGCTCGTGTGGGCGCTGGCGCTGGCCATGGCGCTGCGCTGCTTCACCGAGTCGGTCATGGACTCCTTCTACCTGTGGCCCGCCATCGCCCTGTCCCTGGTGGTGGTGATGCGGGCCTCGCCCCGGCGGCGGGTGCTCGGCGTCATTGTGGCACTCTCCGTGACGATTGTGGCCGAGCACCACTTCGCACAGTGGTCAGTGTGGTGGACAGCCGTCACCGTGGGCCTGGTGGCCGTGCTTTCGGTCGCCGTTCCGTCCAGAGCGTCAAGAGTCCGACCGCAGCTGCCGATACCTGTCAACGCGACGGACGAGGGTCTTTCCTACGAGCCCTCTCCCGTCCTGGCGGGAGCTACTCGGTGATCAGGAGAACGACGTCATGGCACAGGTAGTCGGACTCGACATCGGCACGAGCGCCGTGCGGGCCGCCGAGCTCGAGTTCGGGTCGGGCGCCCCCGTGCTCGTGGCCTTCGGGCAGGTGGGCCTGCCGCCCGGGGCCATCGTGGACGGCGAGGTGCAGGACCCGTCGGCTGTCTCCGACGCCATCATGCGCCTGTGGCAGAACGGCAAGTTCCAGTCGAAGGCGGTCGTGGTGGGCATCGCCGGCCTGCGTGCCATCACGCGTGAGGTCGACCTGCCGTGGGTGCCCGACGAGGACCTCGACAGCGCCGTGCGCTTCCAGTCCGAAGAGGTCATCCCCTTCCCGCCCGACAAGACGATCCTGTCCACCCAGGTGCTGGCGGACACCACCGCCCCCGACGGATCGAGGACCCGCCGGGTCCTCGTGGCCGCCGCGCACCGTGATCTCGTGGACGGCGTGGTGGGGGTGGCCGAAAAGGCGGGCCTCATCGTCGAGGGCGTGGACCTCGTGTCCTCGGCGCTCGTCCGTGCGCTCGGCGATCCTTCCGTGGCCGCCGAACGGCCCGAGGCCATCGTGTCCATCGGCGCCGGCCTCACCGTCGTCGTGGTCCACCAGGCCGGCCGGCCCCAGTTCGTCCGTACCATCGGCATCGGTGGGAACGCCGCCACTGCCGCGGTGTCGTCCTCGCTCGACCTGCCGCTGGTGGACGCCGAGGCGCTCAAGCGGCGCCTGGGCGAGGAGTCTCCCCAGGTCCGTTCGGCCGAGACCGCCGTGCAGCCGGCCATCGCCGAGCTGGTGGGCGAGATCCGCAACTCCGTGCAGTACTTCGCCACCCTTCCCGGTCGGGTTCCCATCGCCCGGGTGCTCCTGACCGGTGGCGGGGCCCGCCTTCGGGGGCTCGTCAAGGAGCTGCGCTCGCAGGTTCGCATCCCCGTGGAGCACGTGTCGCCTTTGGCCCGGCTCGACCTGACCCGCATCGACCTCCAGCCCGAGCAGGCCGCCAACATCGACCCCGTGCTGGCGGCGCCCATCGGGCTGGCACTGCCCGAGCCCAATCCGGCGGTGCGCAAGTTCAACCTCGTGCCGCCCGAGGTCACCCAGCGCGCCTTCGAGCGCATGGTGACGCGCCGGGCCTTCGCCGCCGCCGCGCTGGTGGTGCTCGTCCTCGTCGGGGTGAGCGCATGGCGCTTCCTCGAGGTGCGCAGCGCTCAGCAGGGTGTCGCAAACCTCAACGGCAGTGTGGCGGCCTTGAACGCCCAGATCCCCACCTATGACAAGGTGGTCGCCATCGCCAACGAGCTCCGGGTGGCCAAGGGCGAGGTGACGACGGTGTCGTCCACCGCCGTGGACTGGTCGGCGGTACTGAATCAGATCCAGCAGCACATCCCCGCCGGGCTGGCCGTGACCACCTTCACGGGCACGAGCTCGAGCACGACGGGGGCGACATCTTCCTCGTCGTCGGCCAGCGCGGCGTCGTCGAACGCCAGTGACGCCGGCACCGCCCCCACCGGGTCCATCGGCTCGCTCCAGATGGGCGTGGCCGGGACGTTCCCCAACTCGGCGCACTTCGACCCCGTGGCGCAATGGATCGACGGCCTCACGTCCTCCTCCATGTTCAGTCCGCCCGGGGTGGCGTCGGTCACCAACACCGCCGCCGCCGGCAACACGGCCATCTCGTTCGAGTCGAACCTGTGGCTCACAAACGACGCCAACCTGACAAAGAACGCAGGATCGTGATGGAACAGCTGACCCGCTACCGCATCCCGCTCTTCACCGGCCTCGGCACGCTTATCCTCGCCCTCGTCGTGTACATGGCGTGGATCTCGCCCGAAGCCGGCAAGGTGTCGAGCCTCAAGGCTCAAGAGACACAGCTGCAGTCCCAGCAGCTGCACCTCCAGGCCGAGCTCACCACCTTGAAGGGTGAGAAGGCCCATCTGGTCGCCAACTGCCAGGAGCTCACCACCGACCTGACCGAGGTCCCCGGAACTCCGACAGTGGACGACTTCTTCCACCAGATCACCGCACTGGCGGTGGCATCGGGCGACCCCAACACCCCGAGCATCAGCGTCACCGAGGCTGCCGGGGGGACGGGGGCGACCAAGATGGTCAACGTCACGCTCAACCTGAGCGGCACTTACGGCCAGATGACCTCATTCCTGCAGGGCCTCACCAGTTTCCCCCGCCTGTTCACCGTGGGCAGCATCAGCGTGGCGGGCGGCCCGGTGGCCGGTCAGGCAGTGAGCCCCGCCACGGGCGGCTACACGCTCCAGCTCGGAGGCGACATCTACTACAGCAGCGGGCAGGCCGACGTATGCAGCAACGACGCCACCCAGACGGCCAGCCAGACTGCCGCTTCCTGACCCCCGGACCCTTCCTCCGGACGGTTGATCAGTTCGTTGAGAGAAGTTGCGGTCCCGGTCTAAAGGTGCCGTTTCACGGTGCCGATAGTTGTTCCGATAGCCATATTGCGCATCAAGGAGGAAGTCCATGCTCAAGTCCAAGCTCGCGCACCTGCGCGAGACCCGTATGCGAGAGTCCGGTGGAGAGGGAGCGGCTGAGGCCGGCTTCACCTTGATCGAACTGATGGTGGTTCTGCTCATCATCGCCATCCTGCTCGCCATCGCCATCCCCACCTTCCATCGCCATCCCCACCTTCCTGGGTGTGTCCGGCTCGGCCAACGACCGTGCGGCACAGTCGAACCTGACCAACGCCCTGACCGAGGTGAAGGCGCTGTACCAGAACACCCAGTCCTACGCCACCGGCTCTCTGCCTTCGGCCACGCTGGCCGCGTCTGCTCCTGAGTTCACCTGGAGCCAGGCCGCAGCCATCGCCACCGAGGGCACCAGCCTGGTGAGTGAGTACCCGGTTGACGTTGCCACCGCCATTGACGGCCAAGGGGTCATCCTCGCTACGTACAGCAAGACCAACACCTGCTGGTACGTGGTGGACCTCGAGACCGCCCCGGGCGCGGCGACCTTCACCGACACGGGTGGCACCAAGCCGTTCTTCGGCAGCACCTCGGCAGCTGGCGGTCAGACCCTGACCGTTGGCACCGCAGTGTCGGCGCTGACCCAGGCTGGCGTGTACTACGCCAAGCAGACAGCCACCGGTTCCACCACCTGCAACGCCTCGAACGCCATGGTTGCGTCCGGGCAGTGGACCTGGGGAACCTCGTACTCGAGCGCTCCCACCGCCTGATCCCAGGCTGAAGAGTGTGCCGGGCACGATCCCGGCGAGTACGAAAGTGTGCACTGTGGCCCCCGCTTCGGCGGGGGCCACAGTCGCGTCCGGACGGCGCTCAGTTGGGCAGGTCGACGGGGGCGGGCGCGGCCGCCGTGGCGGCGGTGATCACGTCGATGATCTCCATGCCGACCAGCTCGTCGCGGTCGAGCAGCGCATCGCGCAGGGCCTCGACG
>JBEKVE010000111.1:0-10360 GCA_049514335.1 Acidimicrobiales bacterium | reverse complement strand
GTTCAGGAAATTGATGGGCACCTCGGTGGGGTCGAGCTCGCGCAGCTGGAGGAGCAGCTCCACCCGTTGGGCGTCGGACTCGCCCATGCCCACCAGGGCGCCGCAGCACAGCTCCATGCCGTGGGCGCGCACCAGCCGGCACGTCTCGGCCCGCTCCTGCCACCCGTGGGTGGTCACGACGCGGGGGAAGTGGGAACGGGCGGTCTCGAGGTTGTGGTTGTAGCGGTGCACGCCACCCTCGGCCAGGCGCCGGGCCTGGTCGTCGGTGAGGATGCCGGCTGACACCGCCACCTGGAGCCCCGTGCGCTCGCGCACCACGGACACGAGCTCGAGGATCCGCGCCAGGGTGCGCTCGTCGGGACCGCGCACCGCCAGGACGATGCAGAATTCCGACGCGCCCAGGGCGGCGGTCTCGGCCGCGGCGGCGAGCACCTCGTCGGTGTCGAGAAACGGGGTGGCCTTGACCGGCGTGTCGAAGCGCGACGACTGCGCGCAGAAGTGGCAGTCCTCGGGGCATCCGCCCGTCTTGGCCGAGAGGATGCCCTCGACCTCGACGGTGGGGCCGCACCAGGCCAGCCGGACCTCGTGGGCCAGCGCGGCCAGACCCACCACCGACGTGTCGGGCACCACCGCCAGGGCGGCGAGCTCCCCGGCGTCGAGCAGGCGGCGCTCGTCGAGCAGGGCCACGGCCGCCGCTCCCAGCAGGGCGCGGGCGCCGGCTGCGTCGGGTGGCGCCGGCAACCGGACGGGACACGGCTCAACGGGCGCCGACAGGGTGACGGTGCTACGCGTGGGGGAGTGGGGGAGGCTGCGCACCGGAACACGGTAGCGGCCGGCCCTGCCGGATCCGAAAAGACACGGAGGGCAGCCGCGTGGCATGGGACTTCGAGACCGAGCCTGACTACCAGGCCAAGCTGACGTGGGCCCGCGGGTTCGTGGACGACGAGATCGTCCCCCTGGAGACGCTCGACCTCGAGGGCGACGCCCTCGCCACGGCGTTGCGCCCCCTCCAGGAGGAGGTGAGGACCGAGGGCCTGTGGGCCGCCCACCTGCCGCCCGAGCTCGGAGGCATGGGCTTCGGCCAGGTTCGCCTGGGACTGCTCCACGAGGTGCTGGGCCGCTCGTTCCTGGCCCCCTTCGTCTTCGGGAACAACGCTCCGGACTCGGGCAACGCCGAGCTGCTCGCCCTGGGCATCGAGGCCTCGGGGCGCGAGGAGCAGCGGGCCCGGTGGCTCGAGCCCCTGCTGGCGGGCGCGCTGCGCAGCGCCTTCTCCATGACCGAGCCCGGGGCGGGTGCCGACCCAACCCTCATCGCCACCACGGCGGTGCGCGACGGCGAGGAGTGGGTGGTGAACGGGCACAAGTGGTTCACCACCAACGGATCGGTGGCGGACTTCCTCATCGTGATGTGCGTCACCAATCCCGACGTGCATCCCTACGCCGGCTGCTCGATGATCCTCGTGCCCGCCGATACGCCCGGCGTCGAGATCGTGCGCGACGTCCCCACCATGGAGCACCCCTTCCCGCACTTCGGGAGGTTCGGGGCCCACTCCGAGATCCTCTACCGCGACGTGCGGGTGCCGGCGGAGAACCTGGTCGGCAACGAGGGTGACGGGTTCCGCCTGGCCCAGATGCGCCTCGGCCCGGGGCGCATCCACCACTGCATGCGATGGTTGGGGCAGTCGCAACGGGCCTTCGACATGCTGTGCGAGCGCGCCGTCTCGCGTCACCTGCACGGCTCGGTGCTGGCAGACAAGCAGATGGTGCAGCAGTGGGTGGCCGACTCCATGGCGGAGATGTCGGCCGCCCGGCTCATGACGCTCCACGCGGCGTGGAAGATGGACCGCGACGGGGCCGGCGCGGCGCGGGTGGAGATCGCCATGATCAAATACTTCGGTGCCGGGGTCCTGTACAACGTGATCGACCGTGCCATCCAGGCCCACGGCGCGCTGGGCTTCTCCACCGACATGCCCCTCGAGCACATGTACCGTGCCGCCCGTGCGGCGCGTATCTACGACGGGCCCGACGAGGTGCACAAGGTCACCGTGGCCCGACAGGTGCTGAAGGGCTACGCGCCGGCCGCGGTTCCCTCGGAGCACGTGCCCACTCGTCGTGAGGCGGCCCGGCAGCGCTTCGCCGACCTGCTGGCCGAGGTGAGCGCCAATGACTGAGCGGGGGGAGGCTGCCACCACCGGCGCCGCGCAGGGGTCCACCCTTGACCCCGGCCGCCGGCCGTGGCCAAATCACGCCATGACCAGCGCGGCGGGGCTTGTGCGCGCCCGGCGCGTCGGGGTGTCGCCGTGCGGGTGATCGTGTGCGGGGCGCGCGGGTCCACGCCGGCGCCGGGGCCCGACACGGTGCGCTACGGGGGGCACACGTCGTGCGTGGCGTTGGCACACGACGGCGAGCCCCCGAGCCTCGTCCTCGACGCCGGCACCGGCATCCGGCGCCTGACGCCGCTCCTCGGGGGACGGCCCTTCCAGGGGGCGATCCTCTTCGGCCACCTGCACTGGGACCACACCCAGGGTCTCCCCTTCTTCGCCGCCGCCGACCGGCCCGAGGCGAGCACCGACGTGTACATGCCGGCGCAGGGCGACCCCGAAGAGGTCCTCCGCCGCAACATGTCGCCGCCGTTCTTCCCCATCACCCCCGACCAGCTGCGCGGTGCATGGCGGTTCCACGCCCTCGAGGCCGGCACCCACGACATCGCCGGGTTCAGCGTCGCCGCCCTGGAGATCCCCCACAAAGGCGGCCGCACCTTCGGCTACCGCGTCTCCGACGGCACGGCGTCGGTGGCGTACCTGTCGGACCACTGCCCCACGGCCCTCGGCCCGGGCCCCGACGGCCTGGGGGAGTACCACGACGCGGCGATGACCCTGGCCCGCCACTGCGACCTCCTGCTGCACGACGCCCAGTACCTCGACGAGGAGCTGCCCGCCCGGGCCTCCTTCGGCCACGCCTCGATGGGCTACGCGGCGCGACTGGCCGAGCGGGCCTGCGCCCGGCGACTGCTGCTGTTCCACCACGACCCGCCCCGCACCGACGACGACCTCGACGCCGTGGTGGCCTCCTTCGCCGAGGCCCCGGTCCCGGTGGGCGGGGCGGTGGAGGGCATGGTGGTCGATCTCCCCGCCACCCTCGCCCCCTGAGGGGGGCCGAAATTCGACGGGGGACCGCCCTCGCCTAGTGTTCTCGGCCATGGTTGTGCGGGTGGTCCTGGCCGAGGACAACTATCTCGTGCGCGAGGGCGTGCGGAAGCTGGTGGAGACCGAGGCCGACCTCGACGTGGTCGGGGTGTGCGCCGACTACGACGACCTGCTGCGCACGGCCGAGGACCAGCGCCCCGACGTGGTGGTGACCGACATCCGCATGCCGCCCACCGGCACGGACGAGGGCATCCGGGCCGCGGCGGTGCTACGCGAGCGCCACCCCGACATGGGCGTGGTCGTCCTCAGCCAGTACTCCGAGCCCGCCTACGCCCTGTCGTTCCTCGACGGGGGATCCAAGGGCCGCGCCTATCTGCTCAAGGAGCGGGTGTCCGACATCGGGCAGCTGGCCGGCGCCATCCGCGAGGTGGCCGGTGGTGGGTCGGTGATCGACCCGGTCGTGGTGGACGCGCTGGTGGCGGCCCGGGCCCAGCCCGACGACTCCCCGTTGCGCCGCCTCACCGCCCGTGAGAAGGAGATCCTCTCGGAGATGGCCCAGGGCAAGAACAACGCCGCCGTGGCGGCGTCCCTGGTGCTTTCGGAGCGGGCGGTGGAGAAGCACATCAACTCGATCTTCTCCAAGCTGGCCCTGTCGGAGGAGCCCGACGTCCACCGCCGGGTGAAGGCCGTGCTCCTGTTCTTGTCCTCGCAGGAGACCTGAGCATCTCGGGCGCGGCGGGGGTGCCACCACCACCTGCCCCTTCGTGCTGTCAGTGTGGGACTACCCCGTGGCTGGCTGCCAGGATAGGGACGTGACCGACGAGGGGACCTCGGTGTTGATCGTCGACGACCAGATGCCCTTCCGGATGGCGGCCCGGTCCGTCGTGGGGGTGACGCCGGGTTTCACCGTGGTGGGCGAGGCGAGCTCGGGTGAGGATGCCGTCGAGCAGGCAGACGCCGTCGAGCCTGCGCTCGTCCTCATGGACATCAACATGCCGGGTATCGGGGGCATCGAGGCCACGCGCCGGATCACCACCGCGCATCCCGGGGTGCGCGTGATCCTGCTGTCGACCTACGACGCCGAGGACCTTCCCGCCGACGCCCGCACCTGCGGTGCGGTGGGGTACGTGCACAAGGAGCAGTTCGGGCCCGACGTCCTCAAGCGGCCCTGGCCCATCGACGGGAGCTCGCCGGCCGACGGCACCGGCTGAGCGCGCCACCACGGGCTGTCTCCTCGGTCACCGCGCCGCCCCCTCGGTCACCGCGCCGCCTCCTCGGGCACTGCGCCGCGGTCAGGCCGCCTCCACGGGGATCCGGCCGGCGATGGTGGTTCCCTCTCCGGGAGCGGACGTGACGCTGACCGTGCCGCCGATGGCGCCCACGCGGTCGCTCATGTTGACGAACCCCGCCCCGCTCGACAGCTTGCCCTTGGTGTCGAAGCCCGCCCCCGTGTCGTGGACCTCGAAGGAGAGCGTGGCGTCGTCCTGCCACACCCGCACCTGGGCGCGGGCCCCGTCGCCGGCGTGCTTGCCCGCGTTCTGCAACGCCTCCATGCAGCAGAAGTAGACGGCCGCCTCGGCCTCCGGTGAGTAGCGCCCGAGGCCTTCGGCCTCGACCTCGGTGGGCAGCGCGGCGCGGCCCGCCGCCGAGCGCAGGGCCTCGGCGATGCCGCGGTCGACGAGCAGCGGCGGGTAGATGCCGTGGGCCAGGGCCCGCAGCTCCTGGACGGCCTCCTGCAACCCTTCGCCCAACTGCTCGAGGATCTTGCCCGACGCCTCGGGATCGGTCTCGGCCAGCTGGCGGGCCAGGCGGACGTTCACCGCCAACGCCACCAGATGCTGCTGGGCGCCGTCGTGGAGGTTGCGCTCGATCTGGCGCCGGGCCGCGTCGGACGCGGCCACGATGCGGGCCCGGGAGCGCTGCAGCTCGTCGGCCTGGCGCCGGACCTCGTCGAGCGACTCCTGCAGGGCGGAGTCGAGCTCCACGTTGTGCAGCGCCAACCCCACCTGGCGGGCGAGCTCGGTGAGCATGGTGTCGTCGTCGGCGGTGAAGGTCTCGCTCCCGGGGGGCCGCACCGCCACGATGAGGCCGAGCACCTTGCCCGAGTGGGTGGTGGGCGCCACCCGCACCACCGTGTCGGCCCGCCCCTGCAGCAGGGCGGGCAGCCAGATCTCGACCCAGGCCGTCCCCGTCACACCGGCCCGGGCCACCACCGTCTCCTCGTCGGGGCTCAGCACCAGCCGCTCCACCTTGGTGTCGGGCACCGACACCGTCTTCTCGAGGTGCCCGCCCGATCCCGTCCACACCTCGGCGGATGCGAGGCCAAGGGTCTTGCGCAGCGACTCGGCCACCTGGAGCAACAGCTCGTCCATGGGGATGGCACGAGAAAGGCGGCTGCCGAACGTGCGCAGCACGGCGTCGGGCGCCTCGCGCTCGCCGTAGACGATGCGGTTGGCGTACTGCGTCAGGCGTTGCCGGGCCGGGCCGTAGAACAGGGCGGCCACCGCCGCGGCCACCATGGACTTGGCCAACAGCGAGCGCTCATTGTGGTCGGGGCTGTGCCCCAGTCCCACCACGATGACGAGGTAGACGATGACCACGATGCCGGTCAGCCCGGCGAGCGACACCGTGTGGGCGAGCAGGCGGTCGATGCGCCCGGCCAGTCGGCGCGAGCTGCCCATGGCGAGCGCCACCGCCAGCGGGGCGCTGCACACGATGACCACCAGCCAGGGATGGTGCGGCCACCCCCACAGCACGTTGAGGGCGAGCGCCACGACGAGCATCTCCGCCCCCACCGCCACCGCCCAACCGAACCACTGCATGCGCTGGCGCTCCACGCCGCGCGACCGCACGTAGCGGCGCTGGGACCCCACCACGCCGATCACGCCCGCTACCGCCGCCTCCACCGCCACCGGCCACAGCGGCAGTGCCGGGCGCCGCGTCCACAAGACCACGCCCACCGCCGCACCCACGACGTAGCCACCGATGATGGCGGCGCGGCTGAGCCGGCAGCTCCCGTCGGGCAGCCCGAGCAGCAGGTGCATCCCCGCCACCGGCAGCAGCGCCACGGCCAGCGGCTCGGCGAAGTGCGCCACCGCCAGGGCGCTGCCCCCCACGGCGGTGCCGTGGGCGTGCGCCTGCACCACCGCGGCGGTGAGCGCCGCCACCGCCGCCAGCGCCGTGCCGGCCAGCGCCAGGACCCCCTGGCGCTCGAAGGGCCTGCGTACCACGGCGAAGGAGCCCGCCAGGGCGAAGGCACCGATGAGGGCGGAGCGAAAGACCTCGGTCGTCTCGTTGGCGTGGCGCCCGAGCACCGGCGCGTAGACGGCGAAGGCGACGGCGCCGACAGCGAGCGCGGCACCGACCCACGCCGCCCGGGGCCGGCGGACGGGCTCGAGGTCGGGGACGACGAGCGGCTTCTGCGCGGCGACCTCGACGCTCACACGGTGCCTGAGGGGTTCGTGGCGCCGGCCTCCACGGTGGTGCGCCCACCCAGGCCGTCGTCCTCGATGCGCCCGTCGCGCATGCGCACGATGCGGGTGGCCGCCTCGGCCACGGTGTCGTCGTGGGTCACGAGGAGGATGGCCTGGCCGCCGGCGTGCAGCCGGCGGAAGAGCTCGAGCACCTCGAGACCGCCTTCGGAGTCAAGCGCCCCGGTGGGCTCGTCGGCCAGCAGGAGGGTGGGCTTGTTGGCGAGCGCCCGGGCGATGGCCAGGCGCTGGCGCTGGCCACCGGAGAGCACACCGGGTGCCGCCCCGTGCTTGTCGGCCAGGCCGAGCATGTCGAGCAGGTCGCGAGCCCGGCTCTCGGCCTGGCGGCGCCGCGCCCCGGCGATGACGGCGGGCAGCGTCACGTTCTCGAGCACGCTCATGCCCTCGAGCAGGTTGAAGAACTGGAAGACGATGCCGATGTGGGCGCGTCGCATGCGGGCCAGGGCGTTCTCGTCCTTGTCGGCGAGCGACTCACCCGCCACCACGATCTCCCCCTCGGTGGGGGTGTCGAGGCCGGCGACGAGGTTCAACAGCGTCGACTTCCCGCAGCCGGAGGGGCCCATGACGGCCACGAACTCGTTGTCGTCCATGGCCACGTCCACGCCCCGCAAGGCGCGTACCGGCGCGCCCTCGGCCTCGTAGGTCTTGCGGACGCCGTGTGCCTCCATTACGTGCATGCCCCTGCTCCCTCTGTCCGGTGGGACCCCGGCATGCCGGTAGTCCCGTTCTCGTCGACTCCTAGTCCCTGCTGTGTTGTGCTCCGTCTGTCCCCGGCTGCGGCGGCGTCCCCGCCGCCACCTTCCAGCCCGACACGGGGGTCTCGCGCCCCTTCACCAGCGCGGGCGGGATGGCCGTGGCGGGCGGGGGGTCGGCCAAGGCCTTGTACGTGGCCTCGCTCAGCACCGTCTCGCCCGGGTCGGCCCACTGCTGGAGCCGCTGCGCCAGGTTCACGGTGTCGCCCACCAGCGTGTACTCGAGACGCTCCTCCGAACCGAGCAGCGCCGCGGCGGCGGGACCGGTGGTGACGCCGATGCCGAGCTCGAATGCGGGTAGCCCCGACTCGATCCAGCGCCGGTTGACCACCTCCTGGGCGGCGTGCATGTGCAGGGCCGCCACCACGGCCCGCCCGGCGTGGTCGGGCATGGGGACGGGCGCGCCGAACACCGCCATGACGGCGTCGCCCACGAACTGCATGACGGTGCCCTCGGCGTCGAGGATGGCGCGGTTCATCTCGGCCCTGTGCACGTTCAGCTGGCCGGCCAGCGCACTCGGGTCGGCGCGCTCGGCGATGGTCGAGTACCCCCGGATGTCGGACATGAGCACCGTCACCACGAGCGACTCGGTCTCGCCCACCTGCCGGCCCTGGCGGACGAGGAGATCGGCCACCCCTCCGGGGAGCAGCCGGCTCAGGGTCTCGCCCTGGTCCTTCTGGTTCACGATGGCCTCGTGCAGCATGCGCAGGCGCCGCAGCGAATTCTGCCCGCCGGAGCTCGCCTGCTGGGCGATCTTCAAGAAGAGCTTCTCCACCGCCTCACCGGCTGCGGCCGGGGTGGTGTCCTGCACGGCGGCGATGGCCTTGATGGGACGCCCCTCGGCCACGAGCCGCAGCAGGTCCTCCTCGGCCGCGGTGAGCTCCCCGCCCACGGTGACGGGATTGACCATGGCCTCGACGATGGTGGGGTCGAGCACCGATCCGCCCGTGGCCACGGCGCGCACGGCCCGCATGAGCTGGTCGCCCTCCGCCACGTGGTCCTTCAGCAGGTACGCGCACCCCGACGCCCCTTCGTGCAGGAGCGAGATGGCGTACTCGGGGTCGTCGAACTGCGACAGGATCACGACGCCGGTGCCGGGATGGCGCTTGCGGATCTCGTGGGCCGCCTCGATGCCCTCCTGCTTGAAGGTGGGGGGCATGCGGATGTCGGTCACCACCACCTGGGGCGCGAGCTTCTCGGCCCCGGTGACCAGCTCGTCGTAGTCGGCGGCCGTCCCAACCACCTCGACGTCGGGCTGCAGGGCGAGCAGGGCCCGGACCCCCTCGCGCACGATGAGGTTGTCGTCGGCCAGGAACACGCTGATGGTCCCCTCCGTCATTGCCCCTATTTGGCCCGTACCAGGGGGGGAGGGTCAAGGGTGCGCGCCCCCGCCTGCTGGGGGTGCCAGCCGGTGTGTCTCCCCGTCGGGTGGCGCGCCGGGGGGTCAGCCACGCCGCACGCGGCGGTCGGCGAGCACCCGCCGGGCGCAGTTGCGCCCCACCATGCCGTGGACGCCGCCGCCGGGGTGGGCCGAGGCCGAGCACAGGTAGAGGCCCTTCACCGGGGTGCGGTAGCGGAACCAGCCGGGCACGGGGCGGAACACGAGCTGCTGGTCGAGCGCCGAGGAGCCCGCCCCGAGGTCCCCGCCCACCAGATTGGGGTTCTCGGCCTGGAGGTCGGTCGGAGTGCGCACGGCGCTGCCCACCACCCGCGCCCCCACTCCGGGGGCGTGCGCCTCGAGCAGGGCCATGACCACGTCGAGGAACGCGCCTCGCGACGTCTCCCACGATCCGGTGTCCCGTGGCAGGCCCGGCACGTGGGTCTCGATCCACAGCGTGGCGCCACCGTCCGGGGCGCGGCTCGGGTCGGCCACGCTCTGCTGGCCCACGATGAGCATGGGCCGCTCCGGCACGGTGCCGTGGCGGGCTTCGAAGGCGGCTCGGGCCATGTCGTCGAGGTCGCCGGTGAGATGGACCACGCCGCAACCAGCCAGGCCCGGTGCCTTCCACGGCACGGGACCGTCGAGGGCCAGGTCCACCTTGAAGATCCCCGTGCCGTAGCGGAAGTGGCGCAGCCCCTCGAGGAACCGGGTGGGAAGGGGGTGGTCCGCCACCAGGCTGCCGAACAGGGCACCGGGGCCGGTGTCGGCCAGCACGGCCCGACGGGCCCGTACCGGACCGGCGCCGGCCACCTCGACGCCCACGGCCCGGTCGCGCTCCACCACCACCCGCGTCACCTCGCAGCCGGTGCGCACCGTGCCGCCTGCCTCCTCGACCGCGGCCACCAGCGCCGCCGCCAGCTGCCCGGCGCCGCCCACGGGGACGGGCATGCCGACCTGCTGGGCCGCCATGGCCAGGATGAGAGCGGCGGGAACGCTGCCCGCGGCGTCGACCGGCACGTCGGCATGCGACGCCCCTGCCGCCACGAGCGCCCGGGCGGCAGGGTCGACGAAGCGCTCGCTCACCAGGGCGTCGAGGGGCCGCAGCAGGAGCTGGGTGGTGTCGAACAGACCGTGGCGCAGTGCCCGGAGGCCGAAGGACAGCGCCGGTCGGGGGGCGCCCACGGGCCCGAGCATCTGGCGCAGGAAGGCCGTGCCCACGTCGCCCCACCACCGGTACAGCCCCGACCAGGCATCGGCGTCGGCGGGCGACACGCGGCGGAGCCCCTCGGTGGTGCGGGCCAGCTCGGCGTGGCAGGTGGCGACGTGGTCGGGGGACACAGCGGCCCCCACGGGCACGTCGAATCGGGCCCACGTGACGCTCTTGTCGAGCCCGAGCTCTTCGAGCACCGGGGACGAGTGCAACAGCCCGTAGAAGGCGGAGTAGGTGTCGTGCACGTACCCGGGCACGGTGAGCTGGCCGCTGTGCACCGCCCCTCCGGGACGCTCGGCGCGCTCGAGCACCGTGACGCGCCAGCCAGCGCCCGCCAGGATCGCCGCGGCCACGAGGCCGTTGGGCCCCGACCCGATCAC
>JBEKVE010000110.1:0-10477 GCA_049514335.1 Acidimicrobiales bacterium | reverse complement strand
CTGTTGGGATTTCTGTCCACGAGGTGGGCTGAGGTACGAAGCCCTCTGGCCCCCGTCGACCCCCGACGCCGATGCTCCCGATGCCCCGGTCGTGGTGCGATCCGACTCAGCGGACCCCTATTGGAAGCTGACCGGCGGACCCCCGGGCGACGGGCTCGGCGCGGTCATCGAGCGGTATGCGGCTAGGGCGGGCAAGCGGCCCGACGGAGCGCAGGACGGCGGTGTCGTCACCGCGATACTGCTCGCTGCGCTCGCAGCGGGCGACATCGACGGGGCTCTCGTGTCACGGCCCAGCTCGGACAAAGACGAGCCGTGGAAGGGCGTGGCGACTGTCGCGACGACCCCGGCGGAGATCATGGCGTCGGCTGGAAGCTTCTACAACCAGACCATGGCGCTCGCGGAGCTCGACCTGAGCCGCTACAAGCTCCCCGCAAAACCGCGGCTCGCCGTCATCGGCACGCCTTGCGAGATTCAGGGAATCCGGGCGATGCAGGCGCGCAAATGGCCCGGTGGGACCGGGGCGCACCGCGTCGACGCGGTCACCCTCACCATCGCCCTTCTCTGCACGAAGAGCTTCGACTACGAGGCTCTCATGTTGCGCGAGCTGAAAGACAAGCGCGGCCTCGATCTCGACCGCGTGAGCAAGGTGGACGTCATCCACGGCCGCATGTTCGTCGAGTACCGCGACGGGACCGTGGCGGTGGACGAGCCCGTCAAGGACTTCCACGGAGCCGCCCTGAAGGGCTGCGACGAATGCGCCGACTTCCTCGGCCGCGGTGCGGACATCTCCGTGGGCAGCGTCGGCTCCCTGGCGGGGTGGTCGAGCGTGCTCGTGCGCACCGAGGCGGGCCGGGTGGCCTTCGACCGGGCCCGGGGCCGGCTCGATGTCCGGGACCTCGACGACCCCGACGCCCTGGTGCGGCTGGACAACCTGGACAAGCGCATCGCCGAGCGCACGCTGCAGCGCAAGCTGGAGGTGGACGGGCCGCTGTTCATCGACTTCGCCGAACATCTCAACAACTACGAGGGGACCGACCGCGCCCCGGTGGTGCGCGACCGGTGAGCGCCCGTGCGGTTCCTGCCTTGAGCGGTGGCGGCCGGTGACCGTCGTCGAGCCGGTTCACGGGGTCCGCCTGGAGCGCCCCGAGGAGCCCACCGACATGCGGGTGGCGCTGCGCGACGCCCTGTTGGCCGGGGCGGACTGGCGCGAGGGCTTCGCCGACGACGTGTGTGTCGGTGTGTGGCTGTGGGACCGCTGGCGGCCGGCTCTCGAGCCGGCCGGCATGGAGCGCGAGGCGTTCGTGGACGTCGTCATCGGCTACCGACGCGAGCTGTGGCTGTGGCTCATGGGCGAGCGGGGCTGGGACCAGTTCGTCACCGGCCTGGCCGGTCGCGTGGCGCGGCGACTCCCCGCGTCCTGACCGGCGCCGGCGCCCCCGTGTCGGCGCATCCAGCTCGCTCCCGAGGCTGACGCCGGTGGGGGAGGACGTTCCGGACGGGCCGGCGCCCCTGGCCGTGTCGCTTCGCGACGTGGCGGTGGTGCGTGACGGCCGGTCCATCCTGGCCGGCATCGACTGGGACGTCGCCGCCGGCGAGCGCTGGGCCGTGCTCGGTCCGAACGGGTCGGGCAAGACCACCTTGCTGCACGTGGCGGGCATGCGCCTGCTGCCCACGACGGGGACGGTGGCGGTGCTGGGCGCCCGCTACGGGCGGACCGACGCCCGCGCCCTTCGCCGGCGGGTGGTGCTCGTGAGCCAGGCCATGCTCCGCAGCCTGCGGCCCACCCTCTTGGCCCACGACGTCGTGCTCACGGGCAAGAACGCCGCGCTCGAGCCGTGGTGGCACCACTACGGCCCCGCCGACCACGCCCGAGCCGACGAGTTGTTGGCGGGGTGGGGCCTCGACCACCTGGCGGCGCGGGAGTTCGGGGTCCTGTCCGAGGGCGAGCGCCAGCAGGTGCTGCTGGCCCGGGCGCTCATGGGGGATCCGGAGCTCGTGCTGCTGGACGAGCCCGCCGCCGGCCTCGACCTCGGCGCACGGGAGCGGCTGGTGGCGCGGGTGGGGGAGATGGCGGCCGACGCCCAGGGCCCCCCGCTCGTGCTCGTCACCCACCACGTGGAGGAGATCCCCCTCGGCACGACGCACGCCGCCCTGCTGCGACGGGGCCGGATCGTCCACGCCGGCCCGGTGGAGCAGGTGCTTCGCTCCGACGCCGTGTCGGCGTGCTTCGAGGTGGCCGTGACGGTGACGAGGGTGTCGGGTCGCTTCAGCGCGCGGGCTGTGTCGGACGGCCGCGTCACCCCCTGAACCGGGCGCCCGGCGCGCCGCCGGTGTCGCGCCCAGCGCGCGCCACCATCCACCAGCTGTGCTCGTCCCGTCGCTAACGTCGTCGACACCAAGAGGTAGGTCGAGGGGTTCTTGACGATCGTGGTACTCCTGATCCTCGCCGTGGTATGGGCAGCTGTGCTCGGCCCGGGCATGCTGAAGCGGGTCCTCGAGCGACGCTCGGGTGACTCCATCGGGATGTTCCACCGGCAGCTGCGTGTTCTCGAGCGCGCCGGCCCCACCCTCGTCGCCCCCGCCTTCCGGCTGACCGTGTCGCATCCCGAGAGCGGACCGCGTCACGTCCCCCCTCGCGCCCTCACCCTCGTGCCGCCGGATGTGCCGACGCGGCGCGGCGCGAGCCGTGGCGACGCCGGCGGACGCCCCGGGCGTGACCCGTATTTCCGTCCCGGCGCCTGCAAGCGCCGCCGCGACGTCCTGTTGTGGCTGGTGACGGCGGTGCTCGGCACCGGCGTGTTGGGGGCCATCCCCGAGCTTCGGATCCTCCTGGCGGTCACGGCGTTGTGCTTCGTCCTGATGGCGCTGTACCTGGCCATGCTGGTCCGCATGCGGAGCCGCGCCGTGGAGCGCACCGTCAAGTTGCGCTACCTGCCGAGACCCGTGGCCGAGCCGACCATCGTCGTCCGTCGCAGCGCGGCGCGCTGAGCCCGCTCCCGGTTCCCTCCGAGGCGCGCGCCGCCGACCTGGCCCGGTTGGGCGGAGAGGCCCGCCATCAGCTCGAGGCGTCGCACCAGGGTCGCGAGGAGGCGTTGGCGCGCTGCCGCGAGACCATCCGCGCCTGCGGGCTCTCCATCCGGGCCGTCCACCGCCTGCAACCGGCCGAGGCCCGCACCCGCGCCGCCGAGGCCGAGGCCAGCCTGCGCCGGGCTCAGGCCGCCCTGGAGCCGTTCCCCCGCCTGGCGGCGGCGGGCTTCCTCCACGACGCCGAGAAGGAATTCGCCGAGGCACACCTCACCGCCGCGCTGGTGGAAGGCACGGGGCTGCCGGGAGCGGACGCGCTCGGCGTGGGGTTGCCGGCGTGGTTGAACGGCCTGGCCGAGGCGGCGTCGGAGCTGCGCCGTCACCTCCTCGACCGCCTGCGCCACGGGGAGGTGGGGCGAGGCGAGGACCTGCTCGGGGCCATGGAGGACTGCTACGACCTCCTCGTCACCATCGAGTACCCCGACGCCGTGACCGGGGGGCTCCGCCGTGCCACCGATGCGTTGCGGGCCGTGGTGGAGCGCAGCCGGGCCGACGTGACGACCACGGTCCTGCAAGCCCGGCTCCAGCGGGCCATCGAGGACCACCTGGAGCGGGGGGACGCCACGGCGCAGCCGTGACGGCCCGACCGATGCGAGGTGTACGAGGTGGTGGTGCGCCCGTGGCGCACCAGCTCAGCAGTAGGGGCGGGCCAAGGTGAGCAGGAAGTCGCCGCCGGGCGCCTCCCACATGGCGTCCACCTCGAAGCCCGCGGCGTAGAGCTCGTCGCGCACGCCGGTGGGTGTGAACTTGGCGCTGATCTCGGTGAGGAGGTCCTCCCCCGCCTCGAACGCCACTTTCATGTCGAGATCGGCGATGGGGACGAGCTGGTCGCACGTGGACCGGAGGCGCATTTCGATCCACTGCTCCTTCTCGTTCCACACCGCCACGTGCTCGAATCGCTCGGGCTCGAACGAGGCGTGCAGCTCGCGGTTCAACACGAGCAGCACGTTCTTGTTGAATGCGGCGGTGACGCCGGCGTCGTCGTCGTAGGCGGCCACCAGGCGAGCCCTGTCCTTCACCAGGTCGGTGCCGAGCAGGAGCCGGTCGTCGTGGTCGAGGCTGCAGTCGAGATCGAACAGGAACCGGCGACGCTGCTCGGGCGTCAGGTTGCCGATGGTGCCCCCCAGAAAGGCGACGAGGCGCTTCCCCTCGCTCGGGACGCGGTCGATGTGGAGATGGAAGTCGCCCACCACGGCGTGCACGAAGAGCCCGGGGTACTCGTCGGCCAGCGCCGTGGCCGCCGCCCACAGCGTGCCGTCACTGACGTCGAGGGGCACGTAGCGTCGCAGACCCCCGGCCCCCTCCATGGCGTCGAGCAGCACCCGGGACTTGTCGCAGGTCCCCGCGCCCAGCTCCACCAGCGTGTCGGCGGCCGCCCGGGCGGCGATCTCGGGGGCGTGCGCCTCGAGCAGACCGCGCTCGGCGCGCGTGGGGTAGTACTCGGGGAGCCGGGTGATGTCATCGAAGAGCTGGCTGCCGCGGTCGTCGTAGAACCACACAGGGGGGAGCCACTTGTGCTCGGCGCGCAGCCCGTCGCGCACGTCGCGCGTGAGCGCGGCGCGCAGGTCCTGCGCGCTCAGATGGACGTCCATGGCAGGTGCGATGGGGGGCATGGTCCTCAGCAGTCTCGGGCCAGCCGCAGGCCTGCGAAGGGCCAGCGCGCCGCGGGCGGGAAGAAGTTTCGGTAGCTGGAACGGACGTGGTCCTGAGGGGTGACACATGAGCCACCTCGCAGGACGTACTGGTTGACCATGAACTTGCCGTTGTACTCGCCCACGGCCCCAGGGGCGGGCCGGAACCCCGGGTAGGGGCTGTAGGCGCTCGACGTCCACTGCCACACGTCGCCGAACAGGGTGGCGCCCTGGGCGGGGCGAGGGTGCAGAACGCTCAGATCGAGGAGGTTCCCCCGAGCGGGGGAGTGCGTGGCCACCGCCTCCCACTCCGCCTCGGTGGGGAGCCGGGCGCCGGCCCAGCGGGCGAAGGCGTCGGCCTCGTAGTAGCTGACGTGGCAGACGGGCTCGCCCGGGTCCACGAGCTGGGGGCCGCCCAGGGTGAAGACCCACCAGTCGTCCACCACCGGGGACCAGTACAGCGGGGCCTCCCAGTCCTCGGCCCGGGCCATGGCCCACCCGTCGGAGAGCCACAGCTCGGGGCGGTGGTAGCCGCCGTCGGCCATGAAGGCCATCCAGTCGCCGCACGTCACGGCCTGGTCGGCCAGGGCGAAGGGCTCCAGCCGGACGGCGTGACGGGGGAACTCGTTGTCGAAGCCGAACCCGTTCCCGTCGTGGCCGATGTCGACCAGGCCGCCGGGGTGCTCGATCCATGCCGCGCTCCGGGCCGGACCGGGCCCGTCGAATGTCACGGTGGCGTAGGCGGGCTCCATGGGGTTGCACGACAGGACGTGCTTGATGTCCATGAGCAACAGCTCCTGGTGCTGCTGCTCGTGGTGGAGGCCGAGCTCGACGAGATCCGACGTCTCAGGGGCGAGCGTGCCGGACAGGAGCTCGCTCATGGCGACGTCGACGTAGGCCCGGTAGCTGCCCACCTCGGCCACCCCGGGGCGCGACACCACACCGCGCCGTTGGCGGGGGTACCGGGCCCCCACCCCTTCGTAGTAGGAGTTGAACAGATACGCGTAGGCGGGGTGGAACGGGCGGTAGCGGGGGATCTGGGGCTCGAGCAGGAAGGTCTCGAAGAACCAGGACGTGTGGGCCCGGTGCCACTTGGTCGGGCTGACGTCGGGCATGGACTGGACGGTCTGGTCCTCGGGGGTGAGCGGGGACGACAGCACCTCGGTCAACTCCCGCAGGGACCGGTAGCGGCTGGCCAGATCGGCGCCCCGGCGGGTGGTGGTCAGATCGCCCATGGGTATCCCCCAGTCATGCGTGGCCCAGCGTATGCGGGACCTGTGACGGAATAGGCCGCGCCCCGGTGCACGTCCACCTGACCCTGCCCGCCCGGACCCCCGGGCATGCAGCCCCGGGCAGTTCCCCGGGCGGGCGCCGGTCGGACGGTATCGGTCCAGGTGACCGGCGTCTTCTCCTCCACCGTTGGGGGAGGGGTCCTGGTCGCCCATCGGGCGGCGGGGGTGGGACCGGACCCGGGGGGTGGCGCTGGGCCCGGCTGAGGGCGATGGCCGGCTGAGCATGATGGAAGGTGCACCGATGAGTTCGGAGCCCCCACCCCCGTCGTATTGCACGGGGACGTCGCGCATCGGCATCCCCAGGTGCACACGCCCAGGTGGATGCGCCAGGTGGACATGACAGACAACAGGAGGCAGCGATGGCCCTTCCCGAGGTCGTGACACGGTCCGAGTGGCTGGAGGCGCGCAAAGAGCTGCTCGCCCGGGAGAAGGCGTTCACGAAGGAGCGGGACCGCCTGAGTGCCCGGCGCCGCCAGCTGCCCATGGTGCGGGTGGACAAGGCGTACGCCTTTACCGGCCCGGAGGGGACCGTCGGCTTGCGCCGGCTGTTCGGGGACAGCCGCCAACTGGTGCTGCAGCACTTCATGTTCGATCCGGCATGGGACGAGGGGTGCCCGTCCTGCTCGGGTGCAGCCGACGAGATGTCGGACGGGCTGTTGCGCCACCTGCGCGCCAGGGACACAGCCTTCGTCGCTGTGTCGCGTGCCCCCGCCGACAAGATCGCCCGGTACCAGGCCCAGCGTGGATGGACCTTCCCCTGGTACTCCTCGTACGGCAGTGACTTCAACTACGACTTCAACGTGACGATCGACAGCTCCGTCGCCCCCGTGCTGTGGAACTACCGGACGCTGCCCGAGCTCGAGGCGGCAGGCATGGGCTGGCTGGGAGAGGGATCGTCGGAGCAGCCGGGCTACAGCTTCTTCCTGCGTGACGGGGACGACGTGTTCCACACCTACTCCACCTATGCCCGCGGGACCGAGGGCATGGGTGGGGTCTACTCCGTACTCGACATGACCGCGCTCGGGCGCCAGGAGGAGTGGGAGGAGCCCAAGGGACGGGTCGAAACGCCGCGCGCCGGGGTTCCCGATTTCACTGCCTGACGGAGGGTCCGTTCCGGGACCGGGCACGTCATCGCAGTCGAGTACACGCCTCTGAACGGAAGGTGACGTCCAGGCGACCCGGCGGCGAAATCCGTCTTGATTTCACACACAGTGATGACCGGTTCACGCGGTCCTGCGTGCCCCGGCATCGACGGCGCGCAGTCCCTCGGCGTTCCGCATGACATCTCGTCCTTCCCTCAAAATTGATGATGCCCTGTGCCGGATCATCGACCAACATGCGGACCGACAGCCTCTGATCGCGGGAGATCAGGAGGCCCGGCGGCGAGCCGGCGAAGGGGGAACACGAAGATGATGTCATTGAAGACGTCGCGCGTGGCGGGAGCCGGTCTGGCCGTGACACTCGTGTGCGCGGTCGTGGCAGGAGTGGGAGCAACCGGCGCATCGGCCAAGGCACCGAAGGCGGGGCCGTCCCAGCCCGAAGTCCTCTACGTCGGCTCAGTGGCCGGCATCACGACTCCGGCATCCCAGACGTTTTCCACGATTCAAGCTGCTGTGAGTTCGGCACAGAAGAACGATTGGATTCTGGTTGCGCCGGGGGACTACCACGAGAATGACGACGCCGGCATCACAGGTTCGAGCCCCGCCGTGGGGAGCGGGTATTACGGCGGTGTCGTGATCTCGACATCCGACATCCACCTGAGGGGCATGAATCGGAACACGGTCATCGTGGACGGCACAGCGTCGTCGTCACCGACCTCGTGCAGCCCCGCCGCGGATGAACAGAACACCCTTGGAGGGCTCGGCCAGAACGGGATCGTCGTGTGGAAGGCGAACGGTGTCAGCATCGACAATCTCACCGTCTGCAACTTCCTCGCCGGTAGTGGCAATGCCGGCAACGAGATCTGGTGGAACGGCGGGGACGGCTCGGGCAAGGTCGGGCTGAAGGATTACTCGGGGAGCTACCTGACCGCCACCTCGACGTATTTCTCCAACAGCGATGTGAACCAGGCGAACATCTGCGGTACGTGTGCGCTGTACGGGATCTTCTCGTCCAACTCGAAGGTTGGGTCGTGGGACCAGATCTACGCCAACAACTTCTCGGACTCGGGTGCCTATGTGGGCGCCTGTCATCGTGCGTGTGCCGTCACCATCAACCATGCCTGGTTCGAGAACAACGCCCTGGGGTATTCGGGAACGAACTCCGGCGGTCAAGTGATCATCGAGAACTCCACCTTCGACAACAACAAGGAAGGGCTCGACACGAACACCGCCCTGACCGGAGACCCGCCTCCGCCGCAGGACGGAAAATGTCCGGGCAACAAGGCGACCGCTACGTCGCAGGCCGTCCCCGGCACCAACCCCACGGTCAATTCGTGCTGGGTTTTCATGAACAACCTCGTCGCGAGCAACAACGATCCGAATGTGCCGGTGTCAGGAACTGCCGGATTGGGGCCGACCGGCACGGGTATGACCATCTCGGGTGGACGCGATGACACCGTCCTGGGCAACGAATTCCTGAACAACGGTGCGTGGGGCATCCTCTTCGCGCCCTATCCCGACCCCAACCTGTCCTCGGACGGTAAGACCTGCACCAAGACGGGAGGGTTGGATGTGTCCGCCTACGCGATCTCCGGGCTCAACTGTCTCTACGACCCCGAGGGGGACGTCCTGGCCGACAACAAGTTCTCGGGCAATGGGACGCTCGGCAACCCGAGCAACGCCGACTTCGGCAACCTCCTCGGCGGTGGACATGAAAAGGACAACTGCTTCGTCGGCAACACGGAGTGGAACCCGTCGTTCACCATTTCGTCCGGGCCGGCCACGAATGCGGATTCGATCGACGGCTACTCCCAGCTCACGCCGTCGACCTGTGGTACCCGCACGCCGCGGTCGACTCCTTCCCTGGCCGGGCCCAACACCGACTCGACGCTGCTCGTCCAGGCGGAGTGCGACGCCGGAGTCCTCTCGGGATCGCTCTGCTCGTCGGCTCACGCCGACTACCCGCAGGCGACCAGCGTCGTCATGGAACCGCTTCCCACGCTTGCGTCGATGCCCAACCCGTGTCAGGGGGTTCCGACCAACCTCTGGTGCCCGGGTGGAGTCTCGGTCGTGAGGGGCTGACGCGGACGACCGCCGGGACGGGTGACACGGCGCCGACCCGTGTGCCCGAGGTAGCGCCGACGGTCATCGAAACCGAACTAGCTGGCTCAGGAGCTGGAGGCGCAGCGCTCTTCTCGACCTCCCGACAGAGCCGTAGCCCAGCTGGCAATGCGCCATGTTCGCGACACGGATCAGCCCGCCTCTCCTACCGGAGAAGACGGCGAACCACCCCTGTCGGAGCCAGATCCTGACTGACTGCAAGGCTCCCAGGTCGACCGTAAATACACGCCTCATCTCCCCCGTGGCGCGTCCGGACGACCTCTTTCTCAAGCGCCGAGCGTTGTCGGACGGTTTGAACAGCCGGAGACATGCTCTCCCTGCGACCCACACTTGGCAGAGTTCGTCGAGAAGCCGTTGACGCAACCTTTGGGTTGCCATATAGTGCAACTAGCAGGTTGCGATAACCCACGTCAGTTCAAGGAGACCCCAGTGAATACCAGCACCGACTACCGCAAGACCGTCCGTGTGAAGGCCCCGGCTGACGTCGTGTTCGACGCCGTCACCACGACGGAGGCGCTCGCCGCCTGGTGGAGCCCGGTGACGGGTTCGGGCCTGACCGATGGCGAGCTGCGGTTTCCGATGGTGGCGGATCAGCCGCCTCTCCTCGTCCGCGTCGACGAAGCGTCCCGCCCGACGACCGTCCGCTGGACAGTGACCGAGTGCACCTTCATGGAGGACTGGGTCGGCACCCAGCCGACGTTCACCATCACGCCGATCGACAACGGCTCCTGCGAGGTCGATTTCGAGCACCGCGGCCTGAACGACCAGCTCGAGTGCAAGGACATGTGCAGCCGCAGCTGGGATCACTTCGTCGGCACCAGCCTGCGCGAGCTGGTCGAGGGCGGCCCTGGCGCTCCCAACCGCAGCCCGCGGGATCTCGCCCGCCGAGCCGCCGAGGAGAACGGCTGATCCCGGTTCCGCCGGGGACTGTCTGGCTTGACCAGGCCGTCCCCGGGTCCGCGACCATTGCTCGGCATCATCCATAATCGCTCTCTCAACGAGGTGGTCATGACGTTCCCCGACCGCATCGAGCGCATCGTGACCCTGACCCGCGCGCCGCGTGAGGTGTGGCAGGCGCTCACCACGGCCGAAGGTCTGAGCGGGTGGTTTGGCGAGCGGGCGAGTATCGACCTTCGCCCCGGCGGCTCGGCCACGATGACCTTCGCGGGCGGCATGACCGTCGAGATGCGCGTGGAACGTGTCGAGGAACCCACGGTGTTCGCATACACCTGGCGACTGCCCGACCTGC
>JBEKVE010000109.1:0-12014 GCA_049514335.1 Acidimicrobiales bacterium | reverse complement strand
ATCAACGGCAGGAAGATCAACCCCATCATCGCCGACTTCGATCCGACCAACGAGGCGGGGATGCGGGCCCTGTGCAAGCAGTGGACCGAGGGGAGCCCGCCCGTCTTCGCCGTGATCGACGGCATCGGTGCCTGGACCGGTGACAACGAGCTGTGCGTGACGCAGGAGGGCCACACGCCGTTCATCGGTGAATGGACGACGGTGACGAACTGGACCCAGATCGGCGCTCCGTACCTGTGGTGGACAGGGCCCGACCAGGCGCAGATCCTCGCCACGGTGGTGCAGTGGGGACAGAGCTCGGGCCTTCTCAATGCGACCGACAAGATCGGCATCGTGGCCGGGGACCGCACGAGCGACCAGGTGGCGCTCGACGACTACCTGCTGCCCGATCTGCGCAAGGCGGGGCTCGACAACGTCATGGTGCAGACGATCCCGTCCAACCCCTCGGACCAGGCGGCGAGCAGCTCGGCGGCCACGCTGGTGGTGCAGCGCCTGAAGGCGGCGCACGTGCACTCGGTGATCCCCCTCATCCCGTTCAACTCGTTCTTCCCCTTCCTGGCCCAGGAGACCAACCAGAGCTACTACCCCAAGCTCCTGCTGTCGGACTACGAATCGTCCATCGATGTCTCCCTGGGCCTGATCCCGATCCCCTACGAGCGCAACCTCGAAGGCCAGGAGGGCGTCACGGTCGAGACCCTCGGTGGCACAGACGCACCGTCCTCGGTGGTCAGTCAAGGCGGCTACGACGCCGGGGTGCAGAGCTGCTACGACACCTGGAAGGCGAAGAACAAGCCCACCTCCAGCACTTCGCCCTACATCGAGGAGCAGGGACCCATCGCCGGGTGGTGCCAGGCCATCCGGCTCTTCGCCACGGCGGCGCTGTCGGCCGGCCCCGACCTCAACCGGCGGACCTTCGTGGAGGCCATGTCGCGAATCCAGGACTTCACGGGCACGTACTCACCCACGCTCAGCTACGGCCCCAACGACTACGCCGGGCCAACGGAGTACCAGGTGGTTTCTCTGCACAACAACGTGCCCGCCGGGCCGCTGTGCGTGCCCACGTACACCGGCAAGCCGCAGGGGACGTGCTGGCACATCGTCCAGAGCTGGGAACCTCTTGCCGCCGGTTGACGCCGAGGGGCGCACCCGGAACTACTCGCCGTGGTACTCCTGGATGGTGCGCCTGGGCGAGACGCGCCACGAAGACCCGCTGCCGGCCCACGTGAGCGACCCCGATTCGCTCGACCGGTGGAGGGCACGGTGCCGTGAGCGGCTGGCGGAGATGCTCGGCCCCATGCCCGTCGCCGTCCCCCCTGCGTACGAGGTCCTCGGCGTGGAGCAGGCCGACGGGTACCGCCGCGAGAAGGTCGTCTTCGACACCGAGGAGACGATGTCTGTCCCGGCGTACCTTCTCGTCCCCGACGATCGCGCCGCCCCGGGGGCCGCCGTGCTCGCCATCCACGGCCACGGCCCGGGCAAGGCCGAGGCGTGCGGGCTGGAGCGCACGGGCACGCCCAACGCCGACTACGGCCACCAGCTGGCCCGCCGGGGCTACGTGGTCCTCGCCCCCGACCTGCGTTGCTTCGGCGAACGCCTCGACTGGAACCCCGAGGACCACTACGCCTGTGACACCAATCTCGTCCACGCCGTCATGGCCGGGCTCAACCCACTCGCCCAGAACCTGTGGGACATGGCTCGCGGCATCGACGTGCTCCAGGCCCATCCGCTCGTCGACCCGGCCCGCATCGGTGTAGCGGGCTTGTCCTACGGCGGGACCATGTCGCTGTTCCTGGCCGCCTGGGACGAGCGCGTGGCCGCCGCCGTGGTGAGCGGGTACTTCTCCTCGTGGGCCGAGTCGCACAAGATGCCTTGGAACATGTGCGGTTCGCAGGTGCTCCCGGGCATGCTCGGCCGTCTGGAGCACGTCGATCTGGGTGCGCTGGTCGCACCCCGGCCCCTCCTCGTCGAATCAGGAACCGGCGACGACCTCTTCCCTGCCCCGGTGGCGACAGCCGAGATGGAACGGCTCCTCACGGTGTACGAGGCTCTCGATGCCCCCGACCGGCTCGTGCACGACGTGTTCGAAGGCGTCCACGAGTGGCACGGGGTCGAGGCCTACCCGTTCCTCGACCGCTGGCTCGGTACCGAGAAGGGTCCCGCCGCGCCCTGAGCGACGGTCCTGTCAGCTCACGGTCCGGTCAGCTCACCGTCCGTCAGCCTGGCACGCTCCAGTGGATGAGATCGGTGCTCCGGGCAATGCCGATCTCGGCATGACCCCACCCGCCGAACTGCGTCAGCTCGTCGCTGCCGGCGTACGTGATGTAGTAGTAGCCGTCAGCGGTGCGCGCGTCGCACAGGAACACCGAGTTTGCATGCTCGTAGTTGACGCTCGACACGCCACTGCCCGTGTCCCACATCTGGCCGGGGACGACGAGCATCCTGCCGTGATCCCAATGGAGCCACGACCCCGGCACCTCGGGGTCGCCCACCAGGTCGAAGATCCACGGCTGGTCGAAGGTGTTGGAGGTGGCCACCAGCCGCCACCGTCCCGCCACCGCCACGAACTCGAGGTTCTCGACGGTGTCGTCGTACACGGATATGTCGGGTTGGCCCATGGCGGTCCACGGACCGTCGATCGACCCCGACGCCGACCACGCCACCTCGAAGTGCTGTGCGCCTGTGCCCGATGCCATGCCGTACTTGTATCCGAGGATCAGCCCGTGGCCTGTCCAGGCCAGGGTGGGGTCGATCATCCGCTCACCGGGGCCGGGGTGGAGACTGAGCGCCAAGGAGTGCGGGGCCGACCACGACTCGAGGTCTGGCGACGTCCGGTAATAGAGCTTCGACTGGCCTCCGCCCACCTCCGCGATCGAGTCGTACGTGGCCACGAACGAACCCGACGGGCTGCGCACGATGTCGGGGGATGCCACGCCCACGGTTCCGGACTGGGCCGGCCAGGGCACAGGCGCCGACCAGTGCACGAGATCGGGGCTCGTGGCCGTGGCGATGTCCCAGTGCTCGGACCCGGGCGCAGCGCCAGCACCCGTGACGAAGCTGAAGAGCATGTGCCACTGGCCACCCGCCCACACGAGCGCCTGGTCCTTCTCCCCTGCCACCGCGTCGCTCAGGATCGGGTTGCGCATGGTGCTCCACGCCACCTGGGGGGTCCCGGAGCCGGACACGATGCAGTCGTGGTCCGCCCCGATGGCCGGCGCCTGCGCGCCCTGCGCCGACCCCTCTTTCGTCGTCGCGGCTGTGGCACCGGCAGCACCGTGAGCCGAGCCGCTGCATCCCGCCAAGGCCAGCGCCAGCACCAGCACCAGTACCAGTACCGGTGTGGGACGCGGGGTCGAGCCCGATCCCCACGGCCGCAGGCGACTCCGGAACACGTGCGCCGTCACGACCACCCGAGGGTGGAGGCGGACCCCGGGTCGAGATGGAGGATGACGTTGTCACGGGTACGCAGGATCGAAGCCGGGCAGGCCGTGGACACGGGACCGGTCAGCGCGGCGCGTACCGGGTCCGCCTTGCGCTGCTCGGGTACGACGGCGAGCACCCGGTTCGCCCGCAGCAGGGCGGGGATGGTGACGGTGAGCGCCCGGCGGGGCACGGTGTCGATGCCCGGGAAGTGCCCCTCGTTGACCTGTTGCTGGCGACATGCCCGGTCGAGCTCCACCACCTTGACGTCGAGGGGGTCGTCGAAGTCGGCGACGGGCGGGTCGTTGAAGGCGAGGTGCCCGTTCTCCCCGATCCCCAGGCAGCACACGTCGAGGGGATGGGACCGCAGCAACCCGCTGTATCGCGCGCACTCGTCGGGGGGATCGGCCAGACCGTTGACGTAGTGCGCCTCCCGGAGATGGACCCGGTCGCTGATCCGCTCCCGGATCCAGTGTTGGAACCCCGCCGGGTGGTCTGGTCCCACCCCCTCGTACTCGTCCATGTGGAAGACCACCACATCGCCCCACGGAACCCCGGGGGTATCGGTCACCAGAGCGTCCACGAAGGCCAGCTGCGAGTTGCCGGTGGCGAACATGGCGTGCGCGACCCCTCTGGCCGCCACGGCCTGCCGCAGGACGGCGGCCGCCTCGTCGGCAGCGGCCCGCGCCATGGAGGTGGTATCGGGGTGGACCCACACCCCGAGGTGCTCGACGGTCCGCACCTGTGCCTCAGCCATTGCGGCAGAGTATCGTCGCTCGCTGATGGGGGCGAAGGTCACGATCGTCGGTGGGGGGAGCACCCACTGGACACCCACGCTCGTCGTGGACTTCGCCAACACCCCTGCGCTTCATGACGCCGAGATCGTGCTCCTCGACGTGGACGCCGCCTCGCTGCCCCCTGCTCTGAAGGTCGTCGAGCACGTGGCCGAGCGCCGGGGCATCCCCCTCACCGTGTCGGCCACCACTGACATGGACGAGGCCCTGGCGGGAGCGGAGTACGTCATCACCGGGTTCTCGGTGGGCGGGTTCGCCAGCATGCGCCACGACATTGAGATTCCCACGCGCTATGGGATACGCCAGACCGTGGGCGACAGTGTCGGCCCGGGGGGCATCTCCCGCGCACTGCGCAGCGTGCCTGTCGTCGTCGACGTGGCCCGGGCCATGGAGCGCTGTTGCCCCGAGGCCCTCCTCGTGAACCTGACCAATCCTTTGACCGCGCTGTGCCGGGCGGTGACGCGCGAGACCTCGATCCGCACCGTTGGCCTGTGTGCCGAGATCGTGGGCCTCAAGTTCGTGCTGAGCCTGCTCTTCGACGCCGACTTCGCCTCGATCGACCCCGTCGTCGCCGGTGTCAATCACCTGCCCCTGGTCACCTCGCTGCGCATCGGGGAGCGCGACGGCTTCGCCATGCTGCGCGCCGCTCTCGACGGCGAGATCGACCTCGCCGGGCCCATGTGGATGGATCCGCCGGACGCCATGCACTGGAAGATGTCCGACCCCGAGCACGGCTGGAGCAAGGCGGACATCCTTGCCAATTGCAAAGTGAAGTTCGAGCTCTTCCGTCGCTTCGGGGCTCTGCCAGGGTCGTCGGACACGCACGTGGTGGAATTCTTCTCCGGGTTCGTCACGGCCGCCTCGGATTTCGGGCGCGAGTGGGGCGTCCACCATTACGGCATGCACGGTCACCGCTCGGACAAGGCCGACGACGATCGCACCATGGCCGAGCTCCTGACCGCCGACACCGTCTCCACCTGGCCGTCGGGCGAGTTCGTCGCCCCCATGCTCGCCGGGCTCGTCACGGGGCAGGACGCGGAGCTGCCCGGCAACATCCCCAACACCGGCCAGGTCGAGAACCTCCCCGAGGACGTCGTGGTCGAGTGCATGGTGGTCGCTGGCGCTGATGGGATTCGGGCCCGTGACCGGGCGACGGTGCCGTCGTACTTGGGGGAGCACCTCCGGCGCGTGGTGCAAGCGCAGGAGCTCACAGTGGAAGCCGCCGTCACGGGGGAGCGGTCTACCGTCCTGGAAGCCATGTTCGCCGACCCCATGGCGGGCGCACTGCCGTTCGAGCACGTGGTGGCGATGACCGAGGAGCTCCTGGCCGCCACCGCCCCCTGGCTACCCCAGTTCCGAGCTGTCGGATCTCGCTCCGGCTGAGGTGCCGCGGGTCCCGCTTCGCCCGCGCTAGCCGAGGGCGAGTCCGGCCCGGCGCCGCCCGGTCGAGCGGAGCGTGGCGACGTGGTGCTTGCCCTTCTTGACCGCCACGAAACTGAAGCCGCTGAACGCCGGGCTCGTGCCGTGCGGCGTCACGACCTGCACCGACGCCGGGCCAACGGAGGTGACGGCCGGGACGATGGCCACGACCTTGCCCTTGGCGTTGACGCTCACGGACGTGGCCGCGTGCCCGCCGAAGAACACCTGCGTCGCTCCCGAGAGGTTGGTCCCCGCGAGCGTCACGTGCTTGCCCCCGGTCAGCGGCGCCGAGGCCGGCTTGACCGATGTGATGACGGGGGCGGTCGAAGCGCTCACCTCACGGATCACGTTGTTACCGTTGTCGGCCAGGACGATCTGGCCCTCCGACCCCACTGCCACCCCTGCCGGAGCGTCGAGCTTCGCCGAGGTCGCAGGCCCACCGTCGCCGCTGTAGCCCAGCTTGCCGTTGCCGACCACGGTGTAGACGTCACCCGTCTCGACAGTCGTGCCGTTATAGCTTCCGGTGACCTCGGCCACCATGCGCACGACATTGTTTTGGGAGTCGCCGATGAAGACGTCACCGACGGCGTCGACGGCGATGCCTTGGGGTGAGTCGAACGCGGCTGCCGTCGCCGGCCCACCGTCTCCGCTCTCCGCCGCCTTGCCGTTCCCGGCGATGGTGTAGATGTGCCCGATGACCATCGACCGGCCGTAGAAGGTACCGGTGGAACCTGCGATCACCCGGACGACGTTGTTGTCCACGTCCGAGACCACCACGTTTCCGTGGTGGTCGACGGCCACGCCGTCGAAACTGTCCATCTGGAGCTCGGCCGACAAGGCCGGGCCACCGTCACCGGTGAACCCCAAGTTGCCGTTCCCAGCGATGGTGTAGATACGTCCGGGCCGCATGGTGATGCCGAAGTAGGTGCCGGTGGAGACGGGCAGGAATCGCACGACGTCATTGCCGGTGTCGCAGAAGACCAGGTCGCCATTGCTGTCGAAGGCGACCCCGTCGGGAGAGTTGACGTCGTCGTCGGTGGCCTGGCCGCCCTGGGTGATGGTCGAGCCGCTACCGGCGGCGATGGTGAAGATCTGTCCGGCCTCGAGGTCCTGCCCGAAGTAGCTGCCCGTGGCGGCGGGGACGAAGCGCACGATGCTGTTGTCCGTGTCGGTGATGGCCATGTCCCCGGCCGCGTCCACAGCCACGCCGTTGGGGTCGTCGAGGGCGGCGTCGATCGCCGGCCCACCGTCCCCGGTGTCGTCGGCCTGGCCGTTTCCCGCCACGGTGTAGACGTGGCCGGCGGTCATCGGGATCCCGTAGAAGGTGCCATTGGTGGTGGCGGCCACTCGAATCACGTTGTTGTTCTGGTCGGCGAAGACCACGTTGCCGTGGGAGTCGAGGACCAGGCCGAGCGGCGAGCCGAGCGCCTGGGAAGTGCTGGGCACTCCCGACTGGACCGGGCCGGTCGCCAGGGCGGCGTCGCCGACCACGGTGGAAATCGTCGGTGCGATGGCTTTGGCCACTTTGGTCTTGGCCCATGCCGAACCCGGCAAGGCGACAAGCACGGAGGTGGCGACCACGAGGGCGCCGGCTACACCGAGCAGACGGCGCCGTCGGGTCAGCCCCACCCCAGACACGCCCACGTCCATGGCCATATCCACCCCCGCCCCATCACAGCGCGTCTCGGGGCGCCCGGCATCGCCGGCGCCCGGGGCCAATGCTACCGGGACACCCGGGCGCCCGCCCGGACGGCTCCGGGGAGGCTCGAGGGGGCCGCCCGGTCCGGGCACGGAGATGCCTGCCGGGCGGCACCGACCGAGGCCGGGCGGCCCGGTCAGGCGGCCGGGCAGAAAAGCCCGATGCGGGTCAGGCTGTCGGGGAGGCGAGCCCTGCCTGGTACCGGATCTGATCGACATCCATGCGCCTGCCGTCAGATCCCGATACTGCCAAGACCCGGAACTTCCGCTCCACCGACGATCATCGCTACCCGAGCAGCCTCTTGGCGATGACCACACGCTGGATCTGGTTGGTGCCCTCGTAGATCTGGGTGGTCACCTCAACGGGTCCAGAGAATCCGCTCCTGTCCTCTGAGCAGGTCATGTTCGGATTGCCATGACAGCCAGTCCGGCCCGTTTCGTTGAGTAGTAGGGATGGAGTAGGGATGAATACCTCGTGATTCAATCGAACGGTAACGAATAGCAACATCGACGTTCGATCCGACTGAACGGCTCCCGCCATACAGGCGGCGCGCGATATCGGATGCCTCGCACATCGGCGCGAGCTGACGATCCCAATCCAGGATCGGCACGACCACCCGGTCCGAAATCGTCGTCACGCGCCCCGATAGCGGGTGATCTGCGCTCCTCTGGTCATGAAGGGCTCGCACCGGGACCCTCCGGGCCCGGCATCACAGTTGTGATGGTGTGGCGCTGCGTGTCTGGTGTCAGTACTGGTGACTCGGTGACAGTTGGGAATGACGTCTGGAGCGCACACCGGACACGTCTTCGATCGATGTGGACCGTAGCGATGGTCGCTCAGAGCAAACTCCCAGGCGGCGGTGAGTCCCCCTCGCAGCCCGGTGGCAACAGTGGTTGACTTGCGTCTACACCGGGTTTGAGGGGATCTGTGGAGGCGGGACCATGGATAGACAAGGGCCGTGGAAAGCAGTCGACTGTACGCGAATCCTGCGTGGTCGATCGGCGATCCTCATAGCAGTCATCACAGTCCACCTGTCGAGCGGTGGATTTGCCCTGATCAGTACCGCACCCGCTGCTGCTCAGTCAGACCCGGGCGCCTTTGGTCAGATCAACTCTGTTGCCTGCACAGACAGCCTTCACTGTTGGATTGTTGGTCAGACCGGCACGATCGGACAGCCTGTGGGGCAAAGCCTCATTCTGGCCACCACGGACGGCGGTGCTTCGTGGATGTCACAGACAGTTCCAGCCGGACTGTCTGGCTATCAGTTCGATCACATCTTCTGCCTTCCGAACACTCAGTACGACTGTTGGATCGCGGCCGATCTGTCCGGCGAGGTGCTCGCAACCACTGACGGCACCTCGTGGCAGGCGTACCAAGTTCCGGGAGCTTCGGATATTGCGGGCATCGCCTGTGCCGATCCGCTTCACTGCTGGGCATCTGACGGAAGGGCCGGAGGTGTCTACGGATCCACCGACGGAGGCCAAACCTGGACGCAACAAGTGAGCGACCTCGGATTCGGGATGCCTGCAGTTGCATGTGGAGATGACACGCACTGCTGGGCCTTCGGAGGCGACGGCAGCGGCAATGCAGTAATTCTGGCGACCCAGGACGGATCCACGTGGTCGTCGCAGTCCCCACCAGCGGGAGTGCTCAAGCTCGACAGTGCCGCTTGTGTCTCGGATCTCCAATGTTGGGCATCAGGTGGCAACCCGGGGACGATCGTCGCTACCAGTGATGGTGGAAACACCTGGACAACACAGCTGATGACCTCGTCGGCGATGGGAGATAACTTCTTCGAAGGGATCTCCTGCCTCAGCTCCACCTACTGCTGGGCGGTGGGTGGGAAGTTCACTGACGAGGCATATGACGGCGCCAATAACGGATACGTGTACCGGTGGGACGGAACCAGTTGGACACCCGCTGAGGTGCCGGCAACCGCCTCTGTGTTCTCGGTCAGTGGGATCGCCTGCCCCACCATGGCGACCTGCTTGGCGACGGGCTACTACGCCAACGGCGCAGCGGTAATCGATTACGGCGTATCAAATGGGGGTACTGCGACTGCGGGAGTCGATCAAGTCTCGTTGACCGCGAGCGGCGGTACCGACAACGTTGACTCTGTGAGTGAGGCCCAATATGGACCCGATCCTGTGGGAGCGCTGACTGATGGAACGAGTTTCTTCGACATGGCGCTTTCGAGCGGGAACACCTTTAACAATGTTGTCCTCGAAGATTGCAACGATGTCACATCATCTTCGACATTGGACTGGTGGAACCCGTCTGCCAACTCAGGTGGGGGCGGATGGGTAGAAATAGTCGGTGACCCAGGACCCACCTACATTGCCGGGTCCCCATCATGCATCATGTTAACCCTGGACAACTCAACAACTCCTAGCATTTCCCAACTCAATGGATCTGTTGTGGGCGTCGTCGGCGGCGGTACACCGCCGCCCCATAAGGACGCGATCACAAGCGCCAACACCAAGATGGCTTCTGCGGGAAGGTTCTTCTCATTTCCCGTGACGACGAGCGGGACGCCGTCCCCCAAGCTAAGGGAGCGCGGCAAGCTCCCCAGGGGTGTCAAATTCCATAAGGGCACTGGATCGGCCGAACTTTCGGGCACTCCTCAATCGACCAAACACAGGTCGGCCGACGGCACCTACCGTTTGACATTCACCGCCACTTTCGGAAAGGGCAAGACCAAAGTCGTCGTGACACAAAGCTTCACTCTGACGGTGAGCTAGAAGCCTCATCCATGCGGCACATAATTGATGCCGGACACGTCGTGAATCGGTGTGGATGGAGCAATTCACTCTATAAAGCCCGGCGCATCCGGGAGGGCGAGGTGTCGTTAGACACACTTTTCCCCTTCCAGGGGACGGCCGCACGGTAGCGGGTGTTCCCGCGTGGTGCCTGTGATCCCGATTGGGCGGGCTCAAAGTACGGGCTGGCCACGTAGCGCAAACTCGGGGCTATGCGCGGCCCGTGTCCTCATCTGCGTCCGACAGGTTGCACCGGAATCAGGTGGCCCCGCCCCAGGGTGACCCGTCCGGGATCAGACCCGTCCGGGATCACCACTGCTGAACATTTCCGAGCCGCTCCCGTGGGGGCCCCCTACCCGGAGACCAGGGCGCTGTCACAGCGGATCGGGGCCGTGGAGGCCATCCGAACGCGGGTGATCCCGACCGTGGCCCGAGGGGCCGGGTTGGCCCCTGCCAGGGCGCTCAGAACCGGCACTACCGGTTGGTCTGCCGGCACTTCGGAGATGAGCGGGGTACGGCGATCGCGATTGTGGGCATCCGGCACAACTTGGCGGTTATGGGATACCGGACGGGCATTCAATCGAGACACGCTTCGTAGCGCTCAGATATGGACTCCCCGGCCCAGCGCGATCAACTCCCGAGTACCTGCAACGCTCACATTGATACGTGATCGCCCATAAGGATCAGATTCTCGACTTCGTTGAGCTTGTCGGAACTCAATGTCCCCACCTTTTCAATCAGATCGTTTTGCGACGAGGTGAAAACCCACGTGCAGTTGATCTGTCCCTGTCTGGGCAGTGCTACTCGGACGACATGGCCATTGAGTCCGAGGTCAACTTCCACGGCGACACCCGAGATGTCTTCGTTGGCTGGCTCGACAGCGACCACACACCGAAGATCGTCATTGTCGAGTCTGGAGAGCACGACCACTGGGCGAAGGTGGTCGAACGCTGCCATCCAGACATCACCCTGATTCACAATCTCGTCGGTCCTGGGAGTCGCGTTCACTGCGCCCATGTTAGTGGCACTTCCGAATCGAGCGGGGGCGAGCGGGCTGTAGCCGGACGAGAGGGATCCGCGAGCGCCGGATCACTCGTCCGAGTGCACCCTTGACGACGCAGGCCAGGGGCGGATGATCGGCTGCGTCGCCGTCCCAGCTTCTCTGCAAGGCTCCACGGTAATCCGGTTGTCCGACAACCACCCATGCCGCTGACGCCATCCTATCGTCGATAGCGCATACGTGCCGTTCCCGGTCGAGGCCATGATCAGGATCGGGACGGGCTCAGATAGCGCATAGTCGGGGATCCCGCCTGGCCCATTTATCGAAGTCCCCAGGCGAAGCGCTCCGCTCCAGGCAACTCGATGCGTAGTACCAGCCGCACCCTATTCGCGGCTCGGAACGTTACCGGCCGGGGTTCAGTTGCCGGGAGTCTCGACAGGGATGCGCGTTCCGGCGCATCGCGGTCGCGGCCCTGCATCCGACTCCGGGTGTTATGTGCGCCGCCAGTGGACGAGCGGAACTCAGTCGGCGGGGAGGCCAATCCGCCTGCGTTCTAGGTCGGGCTGTGTTCTTGACCAAAGTTTCCGCAAGTGAACCGGGTTATCCAATCGCAGAGGGGATCGGGCACGACCACTCCACCCTGCTCGCCTTGTCGGCAGTCACGGTCACCGTCACCGGCCCCTGCCGTGGCACTGCGGCTGGAACCGCACCGGGCTGACAAGGAGCATTGGGTGCGCTCGCAGTGACTTTGTACGTTCCGATTGGCAATGAGATGTCGAATGGATGCCCTGACAACACGTGTTCTGTCGCCACAAGCCGACTTCCTTCATGAATGACCAGCTTCCCGTTGCCAGGAACCGTTCGGTATGCCGAGCCTCCTTGAAGGATATGGAGACGGCCCATGATGGTTCCGGTCGATGCCTGAG
>JBEKVE010000108.1:0-10611 GCA_049514335.1 Acidimicrobiales bacterium | reverse complement strand
GGTGGTGGCGGTGGTGCTCGTGGTGGGTGTGGGGGCCACGATGGTCGTCACCGGAGCCGTCACCGTCGACTGGGTGACGCTCACGAAAGGCTTGTTCCACCTGGTGGCGCTCACCGCCGAGTCGGCCGAGGTGGCCACGTGGGTCTGCGGGGCGGTGGTGAGATCGGCCGAGTCCATGGCGACGATCGTCGCCGTGACGAGGGGCGCCGCCATGACCTTGGTGGCCGGGTGGCGGATGATGCTGAGGCGCTCGCGCCGGATGGCGTGGCGGGGCGGTGTGAGTCTGATCAGGCTGAACAACCTGGTCCTCGCATCGTTGCGACGTGCACCGACCCTCCCGGTCCACGATCCCTGTGGTGCTTCCTGTGAACGTGTGTCACATGCGTTTCACGTGCATCAGTGCGCGCGTGTGCTGCGCACATCGGGCACTGCGCGGCCGGCGCCGGGTTCTCCGGTGGGTCGTAACGGTGGGCACGTTCCCTCATCCGCCCATGCGTCGCGGACCTTACCGATCGAGACGCGACGTGTCGACTCGATCGGTCGACTTCATGTGTTTGACGCACTCGCTGTAGCGGTGTAAAGCGCGCCGGTCTCAGTGGTGCACGCGTTGCGCGGCGCTCAGCGTGTGGCTATGGACCGAGCCTGGACCACGGCGGCGCGCACGGTGGCGTGGCGCTCTCGCCGATCGTCGGTGTCGTGTGTCGAGCGGGCTCAGGTGTTGACGACGACCGTGTTCGTGACCTTGTCGTGCAGTGTCTGGCGTCGGCTGTCCCACAGGGGGAACAGCATGTCGACGATCCAGGGCACGACGACGACGACGAACATGACGTATTCGAACAGCGCCCGGGCCAGGGCTCGGCCGTGGCCGATGGGCGCACCGCTCGTGGCGTCGACGGCTTTGGCCCGAACGACCATCATCCCCGGCGTCTGCCCGCGCCTCGAGCCCACGAAGACCGTGCCGAAGATGATGACGATGAGGGCTGCCAACAACGATCCCTGGGTCGACACGTGCACGTGTGACGTGGTGCCGATCGTGGCATTGCCCGTGGTGCTCACGGTCGTCCGGGTGATGGCGTGGATCGGGAAGAGGACCACGGCGGCGATGGCCGAGGTGATGACGAAGTCGATTAGCCAGGCACCGAGCCGCCGGCCGTAACTGGAGAACTGCGTCGTCGGTGACGGAGGGCCGCCGTAGGGCTGCGCCCACGGTGGTGGTGCCCCGTAAGGGGCGCCGTAGGGCGGCGGCGCGTTGTAGGGCGGAGGCGCGTTGTAGGGCGGCGGCGCGTTGTAGGGCGGTGGCGCGTTGTAGGGCGGCGGCGGTGACGGGTACGGCCCGGGCTCTGGCGGGGCGAACGGCGGGGGTGGTGGTGGCGGTGGTGGGAACGATGGCGGCGTGGGTGCGGGCGGCGCGTCGTCGTGCTCCTCGGCGCCGGCCGCACCCGGGGGCGGCGAGTCAGGCATCGGGGTCATTGTGACAGCCCGGCCGGTACGGGTCGGTCATGGCCTGATCCCGGGCTTTTCAGGGTGCTCGCCGCCGCCGCCGCCGTCGTCGGCGGACGGCACGGCTCCGTCCGAGCCGTAGTGGGCCAGGAAGATCTCCTCCAGGGACGGCTCCCGACTGAGCAGTTGTCGGGGGTTCACTCGCGCCAGCACGTCGAGGAGCGGACCGATGGGTCCCTGGACGTGGCATCGCAGGGTTTGGCCCTGTACCTCCACGTGCGACACGCCCGGGACGCGTGCGACATCGGGGGGCGTGGTGTCGAACACGGCTTCCACCGTCACGGCCGAGAGGTGGCGCATCTCGCTGAGCGTCCCCATCTCCACGAGCACCCCCTCGCGCAGGATGGCGATGCGATCGCACAGCGCCTCGACCTCGCTCAGGACGTGGGACGACAGGAAGACCGACTGGCCTCGGCCGCGTGCCTCCTCGATGCATCGACGGAACGCCTGTTCCATGAGGGGGTCGAGCCCGCTCGACGGCTCGTCCAGGATGAGCAGGTCGGGGCGTGTCATGAAGGCGGCGATCAGAACCAGCTTCTGGCGGTTGCCTTTCGAATAGGTGCGCACCTTTCTGGTCGGGTCGAATGCGAAGCGCTCGATCAGCTCGTCGCGATAGTGGAGGTCGGTGGCGGAGCGCAGCTGCCCGAGCAGGTGCAGCGTCTCCTCTCCCGTCAGTGACGGCCACAGGCTCGCTTCGCCCGGGACGTACGCCAGCTTCCGGTGGGCTTCCACCACCTGGCGCTGGCTGTCGAGACCGAAGATGTCGGCCCGGCCCGCCGAAGGGCGCACCAATCCGAGCAGGAGTCGGATCGTGGTGGTCTTTCCCGCTCCGTTCGGTCCCAGGTAGCCGAGGACCTCGCCGCGGGCGAGCTCGAGGTCGAGGTGGCGCAGGGCATCGACGTGCCCGAAGCGCTTGGACAACCCCACCGTCCTCACCGCCGGTGCCTCGGTCGGCATGCGCCCTCCTCGTCGCCGTGCTCAGTCTGCTGCCTCGGCGCAGGCCTACCGCGGCACATCGGCACGTCGGCACGGCACGGCACGGCTCGGCGGCAGCGGGTCAGCTCTCGCGCACGACGTCGGCAGGGTCCTTGTCCGGTCGCAGCCCCCGCCAGCGGGGGTGGCGCAGGCGACCTTCGGCCGTCCACTCCCCGTAGCCGACCTCGCCCACCAGCCGGGGCTCCACCCAGTGCACCCCGGCGCTCTGGGCCGGGGGCACGGGCTCAGACAAGGCCGGGCGTGATCGTTCGAGCGGCTCCAGGATCCGCGCCAGGTCGTCGAGGGCGGCCTCGGTGAAGCCGGTTCCCACCCGTCCGGCGTAGACGAGGCCGCCGCGTCCGGGCAGGCCGAGCAGGAGCGCACCGATGGTGTGGCTGCGTCGTCCCTTGCCCGGCGCCCACCCCACCACCACCACCTCTTGGGTGCGGACGTTCTTCACCTTCACCCAGTCGTGCGAGCGCTTCCCCGGTTGGTAGGCGCTGCTCGTCCGCTTGGCCACGACTCCCTCGAGGTTCTGCTCGTGCGATGCGGCGAGCACGTCGTCCCCGCCGCCGTCGAACCAGGGGGGCACCGCCACGTGGGGTCCCCCGAGCGGCAGGCCCCCGAGCAGCGCTCGTCGGCGGCGGTAGGGGAGGCCCGTGGTCCAGGCGCCGTCCAGGAAGAGCACGTCGAACACGACGTAGGCGACCGGCGTGTCCTCGGCCAACCGCCGTGCCCGGCCAGCGTCGGCCACGTGCATGCGCTGCTGGAGCATCCCGAAGCTCGGACGCCCGTCGGCGTCGAAGGCCACGATCTCGCCGTCGAGCACCGCCTCCCGGCTGCCCAGTGGCTCGGCGATGCGGTGGAGCTCGGGATAGCTCACGGTGACGTCCCGGTCATTGCGCGACAGCAGGCGCACACGGCCGCCTTGCACGTAACACACGACGCGCACCCCGTCCCACTTGAACTCGTACCCCCAACCGGCATCGTCGGTGGGAAGCGCACCGGTCGTGGCCAGCATGGGTCGCACCAGTTCGGGCAGCGGCACCCGGTCGCCGTCGGGATCGTCCAAGCGCTGGACGATCCAGTTCTTCCCCCCGGTGCGGATCAGGACGTAGCGGCCGTGCAGGCGCACGCCGTCCAGGTCCACGAGCACCTCGTCGTCGCTCCACTTCTCGCACCGGTAGGAGCCCCTGTCCCACACCGACACGCCACCACCGCCGTACTCGCCTTCGGGGATGGCGCCCTCGAACGTGGCGTACTCCATGGGGTGGTCCTCGGTCCGCACCGCCAGTCGCCGCGTCCCGCGGTCGAGGGGCAGACCCTTGGGCACCGCCCACGACGCCAGGACACCGTCGCGTTCGAGGCGGAAGTCCCAGTGAAGCGCCCGGGCGTGGTGTTCCTGGACGACGAAGACGAGCCCCTCCGACCGCCGTCCCTCGCCGCCCGCCGCGCGTGGCGTGGGCACCGGCTCCGGTGTCCGGGAGGCGTCGCGCTTGGACCGGTAGGTGTCGAGTGCATCGGTCGCCGGGGTGGTGCGGGGTCGGGGCATGCGTGCGTCGGCCGCGGTGAGCCAGGCCGTCTCCGTCCTCCGGTCTAGGGCACGGCGGGGACCGGGGCGAGCGCCACCCGTGGGTCACGGCCCGCCAGGTGGCGCCCCGGCGCCCCCGCTGGCGGGCCGTCCGTGCTCAGGAGGCCTCTGCCATGGAGTCGGCCGCCCCCGTCCGGCGTGACCCCCAGCCGCGGTGCAGTCCGTGGGCCGAGCACACCGACCCGTCGTTGTAGATCGACAGGCGCGTCGTGCACCCCGACGCCTCGCACACCCGGTCGGCTCGGAACGTGCGCGGTGTGCGGCGGTAACCGATGAGCGGCTCCCCCGCCACGGACTCGGACAGCTCGGGCCGGTGCCTCTGGGGCATGACTGCCTCCTTCTCCGACCTGTGCGCTTCGAAGGTCCGGTGCCCGACTCCTGCCCCGTCCCCGGCGCCACGCCGGTCGCCCCGCTCCTACCCCTCTCGGGCCGGGGCCAATCCCTTTTGCTCAGGTAGGGGCGGTGCGGCGGACCACGATCCAGGCCCGGCGCGTCCCCGTGGCGCTGTCGGTGCCGTGCTCGTCCACCAAGGCGTCGAGGATCCGCTCCGACAGGTCGCCGGCGGAAGCGGAGGCCGGTGGCGATCCGCCGTCGGCGCCGGGACCGTCCGGTCCGGCGCCGTCGGTCTCGAGGGCGGCGTCGACCCGGATCGTGCCGTCGGCCCACTCGAAGAGGAGGCGAAGCTGACCCTCGGCTCCGCCCTCGCCCGCCACGGTGATGCACAGCTCGTCGATGGCCAGCCGGAGGTCCTCCACCTGGTCGAAACCGAAATCGGCGCGTGTCGCCACCGCTGCGGCCGTCATCCGGGCCAGGAAGACGAGATCGGGACGGGGCGGGAAGGCCAGCTCCACCCGCTGGGGTGCGGGCACGTCGCGATCGGTGTCGTGGGTCATCGCACTGCACTCCTCGTCGCTGTCACCGGGCCACAGCCACCGGCACCCACATCATGCCCGCTTGCGCACGGCCCGACAGTGCCACGCACCGCGTCACGTGTCCCGTTCGGCGCCGTCGTCGACGGTCGGCCCCCGTGGAATCGCGCTCGCCTCCTCGGGGTCGAGCGCGATCGGCACCCGCGCCACCACCACGTCGGTGCGGTGGCGGAGCTCGGCCGACAGCGCCCGGTCCACGTGGTTGTGCAGGACGCGGTAGCGCAGACGCGTGGGGACGACGACCGGGATCAGCACCACGATCTGGCGGTCCTGTCGGGCGCGCTGTTCGTCGATCAGCGCCACCATCGGGTCGATGACCGAGGCGTAGTCGGTGTGCAGCACCCGCAGGGGCACGCCGGGATGCCACGCCTCCCACTGTCGACGGAGGTCGTCCGCCTTGGCGTCACCGTCGTCACCGAGCACGACCGTCACCGCCATCACCTCGTCGCCCAGTGACAGCGCCTCGCTCAGCGCGCTCGAGGCCAGGCGCGACACGGTGGTGATGGGGACGATCACGAGCGTCTTCACGGCGTGGGGCATGGGTGGGACGGAGCCGAAGCCGAGCAACCGTGCCACGGACTCGTAGTAGCGGTGGATGCGATGGAACAGGAGGATGAACAACGGCACGGCCACCACCACGACCCAACCGCCGCTCGTGAACTTCGTCACCAGGAAGATGACGGTGGACGCCCCCGTGACGAGGGCTCCCAGGCCGTTCAACATGGCTCGCCTGCCCCAGCGAGCCGGGCGGGCCCGCCACCAGTGCACCACCATTCCCGACTGGGAGAGGGTGAAGCCGGTGAACACCCCGATGGCGAAGAGGGGGATGAGGCGCTGCGTGGCACCGTTCACTGCCGCCAGGAGCGCGGCCGAGAAGAGCGACAGAGCGATGATCCCGTTGTCGAACATCTGCCGGTCGCCGCGCACGCTGAAGAGATGTGGCAGGTAGTTGTCCCGGGCCAGGAGGCTCGCCAGGACCGGCAGCCCGCCGAAGGAGGTGTTGGCCGCAAGCCCGAGCACGACGGTGATGGCGAGCGACACGACGTAGTAGACCCAGTGCCTCCCGACCGCCAGCGCCATGATCTGGCTCAGCACCGTCTGCCCGGTGCGGGGCTCGACGTGGAACCGCACCGCCAGCACGGCCAGCCCGAGCAGCATCACGCCGAGGATCACCCCGAGGAGCATCTCGGTGCGCTTGGCGCGCCGTTGGCGGGGCTGGCGGAACAGGGGCACGCCGTTGGCGATGGCCTCTACGCCGGTGAGGGCGCTGCACCCGTTGGCGAAGGCCTTCAGCACGAGGACGAGGCCCACCGCCTCGAGCCCGCTCGTGGGGACAGCGGCATGGCCGATGGGTGGCGCGCCCCGGCCGAGGGGATGGATCAAGCCCACCACGATGATGCCCAGCACGCCGACGATGAAGACCATGGTGGGCACGAGAAAGGCCCGCGCCGTCTCGCCCAGGCCGCGCAGGTTCATGACGGTGAGGAGGGTGAGGATGGCGAAGCACAGCGGCAGGGTGGCGGAGCTGAGGCCGGGGAAGGCGGAGGTGAGCTGGCCCACCCCCGCCGCGATCGAGACGGCCACCGTGAGTGTGTAGTCGACGATGAGCGCCGCCCCGGCCACCTGGGCGGCCCCCAGGCCCAGGTTCCCCCGCGCCACGGCGTAGGCACCGCCGCCCGAGGGGTAGGCGTCGATCACCTGGCGGTAGGAGAAGACCAGGATGGCGAGCAGCACCACGATGGCCCCGGTGATGGGCAGGATGAGGTGCAGCGCCCCCACGCCCGCCCCGGCCAGGATCACGAGGATGGCCTCGGGCCCGTAGGCGACCGACGTGAGCGCGTCGAGGGACAGCGCCGAGAGCCCCTCCACCGGGGTGATCTGCTCCTTGGCCGCCTCCGAGGACCGAAGCGGCCGTCCCACGAGGAGGTGCCATACCGGCCCCGCCGCCGAGCGCCTCGGGGGGTCGGGGCTCACGGTCGGGGCCCGGTGGCGGGCCGGCCGGCGCGGCGCGGGCGTGGTGTTGAGCCGACCCCGACGCTCCGATAGACCCTGTCCATGTCAGCGCTCGAGGCCCTCGCCATCGTCGGCGCGGGCCTGGTGGCCGGGACCGTCAACACCATCGTGGGCTCGGGTTCGCTCATCACGTTTCCCACCCTGCTCGCCTTCGGGTTCCGGCCGGTGGTGGCGAACGTCAGCAACACGGTGGGACTCGTACCCGGATCGCTCAGCGGGGTGATCGCCTACCGGGCCGAGCTCGACGGCCAGCGGGGCCGCCTGCTCGCCCTGGGCGGGGCCTCGATGGCGGGCGGTGTGACCGGCGCCGTGCTGCTGCTCGCCCTTCCCGGCAGCGTGTTCCGGCACGTGGTGCCGGTGCTCATCCTGGTGGCCTGCGTGCTGGTGGCGTTGCAGCCCCGGTTGTCGGCCCTGTTGGCGGACAGAAAGGAGCGCCATGTCCACGGCGGGCCGGCGCTGTTCGTGACGGTCTTCGCCACCGGCGTGTACGGCGGGTACTTCGGCGCCGCCCAGGGCGTCATCCTCGTGTCGCTGCTGGGGATTTTCGTGGCCGACGACCTCCAGCGGCTCAACGCCACCAAGAACGTCCTGGCATTGGTGGTGAACGGCGTGGCGGCGGTGGTGTTCATCGCCGCCAGCCACGTGTCGTGGGAGGTGGCCGGCCTCATCGCCCTGGGGTCGGTCATCGGCGGCCAGGTGGGCGGGGTGCTGGGGCGGCGCATCCCCGCGCCGCTGTTGCGTGTCGTCATCGTCGTGGTCGGGGTCACGGCCGCCATCGCCCTGCTCGTGTGATCGGGCCGGGTGCGGTGCCGCCACGCCCAGGGTAGGCGAGGGTCGGTACGCTCGCCCTGCATACCGGTGCCGCCGCCGTGGGTGGCACCGGTCCGTCCGAAGGAGAAGAGCCGCCATGCCCGAAGTCCCCGCCGCCGATCCCGTGGATGCCGCCACGGCCGATGCCTTGCTGGCGCTGGGTGCGGCCACGCTGGGGGAGTCCGGGGGCGTGCCCATGCGCCCTCGCGTGCACGCTGTGTGGTCCGGTGCCCGACTGGCTGCCCCGGCCTTCCCCGTGCGTTGTTCCCCGGGTGACAACCTCGCCGTGCACGTGGCGGTGGCGACGGCGCCGCCGGGCCGGGTGCTCGTGGTCGACGTGGGGGACGTGGAGGAGCGGGGGTACTGGGGCGAGGTCCTCACCACCGGCGCCGAGTCGCGCCGCCTGGCCGGACTGGTGATCGACGGCGGCGTGCGTGACACCGCGGCGCTGGCGGCGCACGGCTTCGCCGTCTTCGCCACCACCGTTGCGCTCAAAGGGGCGTCGAAGACCCAGGCGGGCGCGGTGGGATCGCCGGTCGAGGTGGGCGGGGTGACCGTCGCCGCCGACGACTGGGTGGTGGGGGACGCCGACGGTGTCACGGTCGTGCCCCGTGCCCAGGTCGCTGCGGTCCTCGCCGCGGGACGGGCGCGAGAGGAGAAGGAGCGTGGGCTGTTCGCGGCGCTTCGCGACGGGGCCACCACGCTCGAGCTGCTCGGACTCGACCCATCGCCGGTGGAAGGCCCCTGAGCGCACCGGGTGGGGGCCGGTGCCTCCGCCTCAGGCCTTCACCAGGTTCTCGGGAACCACCCCGGCCAGGACGTCGCACGCCCCCTGGCACGCCACGCGCGCCATCTGCACGCGTGTGGCCCGGCTGGCGCTGCCGATGTGGGGGAGCAGCACGGTGCGCGGTGCGCTCAGGAGGCGGGGGTGGACGGCCGGCTCCCGCTCGAACACGTCCACACCGGCGGCGAAGATGGTGCCGGCCTGGAGGGCCTCGGCCAGCGCCTCTTCGTCCACCACCGGCCCGCGCGCCGTGTTGACGAGCACGGCGTCGGGCCCCATGAGGGCGAGCTCGCGCGCCGAGATGAGATGGCGCGTGGTGTCGGTGAGCGGTACGTGCAGGCTCACCACGTCGGACCGCACCAGAAGCTCGTCGAGCTCGGCCACGTACCCGGGAGAGCCCGTGGGGCGGCGCGTGTGGTGCAGCACCTGCATGCCGAAGCCGCCCGCCCGCCGTGCCACCGCCTGCCCGATGCGGCCGTAGCCGACGAGGCCCAGAGTGGCGCCGTGCACGTCGCGGCCGAGGTACTGGTTGACGCCCCAGCCCCCCCACGCACCTTGCCGCAGGTCCTTCTCGGCTGCCGAGGAAAGGCGCGAGGCGCTCAGGACGAGAAGGAAGGCGAGGTCGGCCGTGGTCTCGTCCAGGACCCCGGGGGTGTTGCACACCGCCACTCCGAGACGACGTGCCTCGGGGACGTCGATGTTGTCGTAGCCCACGGCCACGTTGGCCACCACACGCAGCGAGCCTCCCGCCCCCGCCGCCAGGACCCCGGCGTCGACGCGGTCGGTGAGCAGGCACACCACGGCGTCGACGTCGGCGACCACGGAGACGAGCTCGTCACGGCTGTACGGGGTGTCCCCGCTGCGCTGCACGATCTCGTGTCCGGCCTCGACCAGGGGGTCGGTTCCCCCGTCGGGCAGGCGACGGGTGACCAGGACGCGGGCCACCGCTCAGTGCGTCGTGTAGTCGATGGGGCCGGCGTCTTTCACCCCGACGGCGAAGCAGAAGCAGTGGATGGGCGCGTGGTCGCTCACGGGGCGCAGGCTGTGGACCTTGTCCGGCGGGATGTGCACGAGGTCGCCCTGGGCCACGGCACGGTCCTCACCCTCGATGGTCATGATGCCCCGTCCCGACATCACGTAATAGAACTCGTGGGTGGGGTGCGAATGAGGGAAGACCGCCGCCCCTCCGGCCACCTCGAACTCGTTCACGAGCTCGAGGAATCCGCCTTCGGTGATCTTCTTCATCTCGCCCGACTCGACCAGCCACCACACCGGGACCGTGCCGTTGTGCTCGGCGCGCGGCTCAACGTCCTCGATGCTGCGAACGTCCATGCGGACCCCTCCTCGCTCCGGGCCCACGGCCCTAGACTGACGGCGCCGTCAGCGTAGATCAGGGGGACGCACATGACCGAGGGCACGGGCAGCGCGCTGCGATCGGGGGAAGAGGGTGCGGGCGTTCATGGCGGTGCGCGGCGCATCGGCGCCGGGCGTGTCGCTCCCGACGCGTGGGCACCATTCGGGTGGATCCCGGTCGCCGATACCGACCCCACCGACGGGTCGGGGCGCCTCACTTACGAGTGGGCCGATCCCCATTCCAACGTCATCAGCCACGCCCCCGACGAGATCGCCCGCCGAGACGGGGCGCTCGTGTGCGACCGCATGTACCGCCACGACACCCACACCCAGGTCCTGTTGGCGCTCAACGGGCCCTCGGTGATCGCCGTCGCCCCCGCCGACGTGGATCCCACCACGGCCGAGGGTGCCGGCACCATCCGGGCCTTCCGCCTCGAGACCTTCGACGCCGTGGTCCTGCACCGGGGCACCTGGCACTGGGGCCCGTTCCCGCTCGGGGACGAGCCCGTGCTCCTCTTCAACGTGCAGGGGCTCGGCTACGCCCAGGACAACGCCTCGGCCGACCTGGGTGCGGCGGGCACCACCGTGCTGGTCGACGCCTCCGCCTGAGAATCCACTCCGCCGGGCCAGCAGGCTGCAGAGAGAGCGTCGGTAGC
>JBEKVE010000107.1:0-10847 GCA_049514335.1 Acidimicrobiales bacterium | reverse complement strand
CCGAGATCCACGATGGGCTGGAAGAAGCACCGGAGCTCCTCCCCCGCAATGGCTGCCCGCAGCGCCGCCGGCCAGCTGTAGCGGGTCACCTCGGTCTGGGGATCGGTGGGCCACGCCTCGAGCGTGGCGCCAGGGGGGACGGGCCGGAACGACATCTCCGCTCGCACCACCGGCCTCCTCTCTGCGCAGCTCGCCAGGCTGCTATCGACAGTGCGGCAGAGATCCTTGAGATGGGCGGGCGGCCGGCACCTTCCCGGCGGGCACACAGGTGGCCCTGACCGGGGCCTGACACCGGGGGTGGATCCTGTCCTCGACGCAGTGCGCGACCCCCGACAGAAAGGACGGTGCGGCGGCTGCCCGAGCGCCGCCGACGAACGATGATCCTCCTCTACCTCTCCATCCCGTGCATGGTGCTGGCCGTGGCCCTCGCGGTCGTGCCGCTCGTGTGGGCCATGTCCGCCGATCACCGCCGGCGCAACGAGTCGTCGCCGGCACCTGTCACCGCAGGACTCCCCACCCCCCAGGACGGGTCGATCGCACAGGCGGCGTGACGCCCGGGGGCACCTCGACACCAACCGGTAGCATCGACGCCGGTCGTGCCCTCGGAGGGCACAGGAGCCGGGGCCCCATGAACGCCTTCTTCACAGGGATCCACCAGACCGTCTTGCCGGGACGGCACGAGGACCAGGGACCGCTACCACCGCTGCTGCTGGGCATGACGGTGGTGACCGGGCTCGTCGACGCCTTCAGCTACCTGACCCTCGGGCATGTCTTCGTGGCCAACATGACCGGCAACGTCGTGTTCCTGGCCTTTGCGCTCATGGGGTCGAACGGCTTCTCCATCGCGGGCTCGCTGCTGGCATTGGCGTCCTTCGCCGTCGGCGCCGCCGCCGGCGGGCGTTTCGCCGCCCGCCTGGCCGACACACGGGCCCGGCTGCTCGGCGCGTGTGCCGGCGTGCAGACCGTCCTGTTGGTGGGGGCGGCGGCCCTCACCGCGGCCAGCGCCACCCGGGTGCCGACCGCCAGTCGCGACGTTCTCATCGTCCTGCTCGGCGCGGCCATGGGGCTACAGAACGCAGCGGCGCGCAAGCTGGCCGTCCCCGACCTCACCACCACGGTGCTCACCCTCACCATCACGGGGATCGCGGCCGATCCACTTTCGATCACCCACAACGCCGCCGCCGCCGGACGACGCGTCGTGTCGGTGGTGTGCATGTTCGCCGGAGCGCTCCTCGGCGCCGCGCTCATCGTCGGCCACCAGGGGCACTATCCCCTCGTCGCCGCGGCGGTCATCATCGCCGTGGTCGGTGCGACCGTGTGGCGGCTCGGAGCAAGCGACCCACCGTGGTCGCGCCTCACCCGCTGAAGGCGGTGGCGGCGAGCCCGGTCAGCTCCCGGTGCCCGAGCCGGTGGAACCCGTGGGGCCCGTGCCCCCGCCGCCGAAGAAGCCCCCGCCGCCGAAACCTCCGGCGGGGAGCACGATCACCCGGTTGGCCGTGACCGTGGTGCCGCTCACGGACCCCGACACCGCCACCCTGGCCCCCACCACGACTGCAGCCGATGTGGCCGTCGTCGCCCCGGAGGAGTAGGTCGTCGACGACTGTTCCCGCACGGTGACCACCGTGCCGGCCCGGCTGGTGACGGTGAAGCTGCCGGATCCGACGCTCTTCACCGTCCCGATCACGCCGTTGCCGAAGCCGAGACCGCCCCGGCCTCCGCCGAAGGCGCCACCGCCCCGGGCGGCGGGCGTCGTGGTCGAGGGCGCCGTGGCGGCCGACGGCGTGCTCTTGGTGGATGCGAGTGCGGCCGAGAGCCCGGCGACGGTCACGGCCAGCACCCCGGCGACGATCCAGGCCACCATGGCGTTGCCGAAGACTCGACGTCGGTGGGGTGCGGGCTCGTTCGGAGGGCCGCCCGCGGCGGTGGCCCACCCCGGGACGTCGGAGCCCTCGGTGCCGTATCCGGGGGGGACCCCGTACCCGGGGGGAGGGGCGTACCCGGGGGGAGGGGCGTACCCCGGTGCTACGGCGTACCCGGGAGGCGGCCCGTATCCAGGCGGGGGTGCGGCGCCGGGCGGGGCTGCGGAGGGCGGGGGCGACCCGGGGGTCCCGGGGGCGTCCCCGGGCGGTGATGGCGCGGGGCGAGAGGCGGGCGCGGCGGGGTCACCGTGACCGGCCTGTTCCGGCGTGTCGGCGCCCTCGGCGGGGTCGGGGGTGGGGTTCAGGTCTTCCACCCCACCAGCGTGACCCGCGACTCTGTGTGTTCCCTGTCAGAACCCTGTCAACGGCATCAGCGCGGGCGAGCCCCGGCCCTGCCCCGTGGCACCAACCACGACACCCCGGCCCGCCCACAGATAGCCTCGCCCCGTGACCGATCGGTTGGAGGCGGGATGGCTGCCCGTCGCCTGGAACCGGACCCGGATCGGCGCGCGGGTCAAGGCCTACGTGGCCCTCACCAAGCCCCGGATCATCGAGCTCCTCCTCGTCACCACCCTGCCGGCGATGTTCGTCGCCGCCCACCGCGTCCCCTCGGTCCGCCTCATGGTCCTGACCGTGCTGGGCGGCTCGCTCGCCGCGGGCGGGGCCAACGTCTTCAACATGGTCTACGACCGTGACATCGATGCCCTGATGGAGCGCACCAGGAACCGGCCCCTCGTGACCGGCGCGGTGACGCCGCTCGCCGCCATGGTCTTCGCCGTCGTCCTCGAGGGCGCCGCCTTCGTGCTGCTGTGGTCCACCGTCAACCTGTTGTCGGCCATCCTGGCGCTGTCGGCGACCGTCTTCTACGTGGGCGTCTACACCATGTGGCTCAAGCGCTCGTCGCCCCGCAACATCGTCATCGGGGGCGCCGCCGGCGCCGTCCCGGTGCTCGTGGGGTGGAGTGCGGTGACCGGGCGCCTGTCCCTCGCCCCGTTCGTGCTGTTCGGCATCATCTTCCTGTGGACGCCACCGCACTTCTGGGCCCTGGCCGTCCGCTACCGCGACGACTACGCCCACGCCCGCGTGCCCATGCTGCCTTCTGTCACCGACGACCGCACCGTCAACCGGAGGATCATCGGCTACGTGGTCGTCCTGTGGGCCCTGTCGCTCGTCCTCGTGCCGGTCGCCCACCTGAACATCGGCTACGGCGCCGTGGCCTTCGTGCTCGGCGGGGCGTTCTTCCTGCGCGCCAGGGGGCTGCAGCGCGACCCCGGTCCCCGTCGGGCCATGGGGCTGTTCGGCTTCTCGATCACCTACCTCACCGTGCTGTTCGTCGCCATGGGCGTCGATGCCGTCGTCCGGATCCACTGAGACAGCCGGTGGCAGCGGACCGGGCGCCGTCGGCCCCGGCCAGGATCCACCGTCGGCGGGCACCCTGTCCGCCGCCGAGCGAACTGACGCCTTCCGTCGGACCGAGCCGAAGGTCCCGCCCCGGTTCGTCCTGATCATCGTGGCCGTGGCGGTCGTCCTCGCCGTGGGCGGTGTCATCGGCGAGCGGGTGGTGTCGAACATCGGCCTCAACCCCACCCCGGCTTCGAGCGACACGCCCCCCGCACCGACACCGTCAGCCGTCGTGGCCCCACCGGCATCCCCTCCCGAGGCGGCGGTGGTGGGCTCGTCGCTGCCCGCCTTCATGGGATTGGCCACCCTCCCCGGGCACGAGGCGCCGGCGCTGGCGCTGTCGGACCAACAGGGGCGGTCCGTGTCCTTGGCGGCCGAGCACGGTGACGTCGTCGTCCTCACCTTCTTCGACGCGCCATGCCAGGACATCTGCCCCGTCGTGTCCTCGGAGCTGGTCCGGGCGGCCTCGGACCTCGGACCGGCCATGGCGCACGTCGACTTCCTGACCGTGAACACCGACCCCCTGTCGCTGTCGGCCGCGCCGGCCGTGGCCGCCGCGGCCCAGACGGGCCTGGGGCGCGTGGCGGCCTGGCACTTCCTCACCGCGGCCCTGAGCGCCCTCGACACCGTGTGGAAGGCCTACGGTGTGACCATCAACGTGGCCCGCACCTCGGGGCTCGTCGCCCACAACGACGTCATGTACTTCATCGACCCCGACGGTCGTCTGCGCTACCGGGCCACGCCCGTCGCCGACGAGGACGACGCCGGGGTGTTCACCCTGCCGGCGGCCAGCGAGGCCCGGTGGGGCCAGGGGATCGCCACCTACGTCCGAGCCCTGCTCCCGGCGGGCACATGACCGACGGCACGGGGCCCACCACCGCCGAACGGCCGGCTGCGGCCCTGCCCCCGCCCCCCGCCACGCGCCCGCCCTGGTACCGGCGGCGCGCCTTCCTGTTGACGGCGGGCGTGGCCGTGGTGGTGGCGGCGGCGGTGGTGAGCGACCTGCCCACCCCGCTGTCGAGGGCGTCGGACATCCAGGCCGAGACCACGGTGATCAGCGAGATCAACACCGACGTGGCACCGTGCGTCTTCGCCATACGCGAGTCCCTGACGCTCTACGGCGACGAGACGGCGGGTGGGCTCACCGCCGGCAACCGGGCCCAGATCCCGGCGCTGTTGCGCGACGACCAGGACGCCTGCTCGTTCGTCAACGAAAGCGTCTTCGACCTGTCCGACATCGACGTCCCGGGGTCCACCGCCGGCAAGGACATGGGCCAGGCCGTGAACACCACGACGGTGTGGGCCACGTCCGACGCCCTCGAGGCCATCGAGCAGATCCAGACCCTCACCTCCGACCCCGGCGACCACACCGCCCGGGCGCGGCTCGCCACCGCCGAGCGCCAGCTGTCGAAGGACGCGGCCACGGTGCGGGCCGAGGTCGATGCGGGGAGCAAGGTGCTGCATACCACGCTGCCGCCCATCAGCCTGTCGACGAAGCCCTCCACCACGGGGTCGTCGGACGGCTGACACGCCGGCGGAACCGGTCGGCGCCGCTCACGCCAGGGGACGGCGGGGGCCGGCGTCGAGCCCTCGAACGCCGTGCCCCGCCGACCGGCTGCCGTGGCGCACCAGGCGGTCCAGGGCCTCGTCGGGGTCGTCGTCGCCGCGCAGCCACACCACCAGGTTGGTGAAGATGACCGGGAAATAGGCGCACAGCGACAAGAACCACAGCACACCGGTGGTGACGGATTCGTCGGCGGCCACGCTCAGACCCCGTCCGGTCGTGTGGGGAAAGGCGCGGTACACCGGCCCGTGGGCGAGACCCACGACATAGGCGCTCACCCATACAACCCACATCGCCACGGCAGCCACGGCGATGCGCTGCGGCCGGGCGATGCGCGGCGCCAGCGGCCACGACGCCACCAGCTCGAGCCACAGCCCGATCCCGGCCGGTACCAGCGTGACCGCCTCCACCGGCGCCACCCAGCCGTGGTGGGCCAGGGCGTCGACGGTGGCGGGCACGCGCCACACCACCACGGCGGCGATCTCGAGGAGGAGGAATCCGAGGGCACGAGCCGGTTGCCGATGCCGCCGGCGAGAAGCGGCGACGCGGTCGGCCCAGGCGGGACACTCCACGACGGCCACCCCTTCGGCGTCGGGCGGACCGTCGACCGGTGCGGCCAGGCCGAGGCGCCGCCACGGCGCGCCCAGGACGACGAGGGCGGGGACCCCGAAGGCGAGCGCCGCGAACTGCAACGCTTCCACCCACTCGACGCGCCGCGCCTCGGTCGCAAGCGGCGGCGCGAGCGCGCCCACCAGGAGCACGCCACCCACGACCGCCAGCGCGCCGCCGGGCCGCGCGCCGGCGGCCCCGCGGCTCACCGGTTCGGGCGGCGCTGGAAGAACCCCCACAGGCACACGACGGTGAGCGTCCCGATGGGGATGGCGAAGGTCAGGGCTTGCGCACCGACCGGGCTGGCACTGCCGAACATCGCTCACCCCCTCCTGATCAGATCACGTAGAACAGTACCCAGAACAGGACGCTCACGACGGCGATGAATCCCCAGAAGTAGGAGCACCCCTCGAGATTGGCCCGGAACAGGCGGGCCACGGGCAGGCTGGACCGCACTGCGCCGCCGTCCTCGGTCACCGCCCGCCGCAGCCGCAGCCACCGGGCCAACAGCGTCTCGAGCCAGTAGGTCCCCGCCAGCAGCAGGGCGATGTTCATCACCGCCCACCCCACGAAGCACGAGGCGTAGCCGCTCGATCCGGGGAAGAAGGGGAGTTGCGTGAGCTCCCACACCTGCAGGCCGATGGCGAGCAGCCCCCCGAGAACCGCCGTCCACCCCGCCACCTGCCAGTCGAGCGCCTCCTCCCGGCGAAGGCGCAGCGTGCCGAAGGCATTGAGCGCGGCGCTCGCCACCGCCACGGCGAACACGGCGGCGCCGATGTCGGTGGGCGCGGTGATGCCGTGGGGCCGCCACAGCTCCTCGCTGTTGGTGGAGCGCAGGTAGAAGTAGGCGAAGGCGAGGGAGGCGAAGGCGAACGACACGATGCCGATGACGAGGCGCCCGCCCGTCCACATGGCGCCCTCGGCCGAGCGCATCTCGTACTCGATCTCCTCGGGCGTCTCGTGGAAGACCGGTACCCCCGAGGGCCCGATGTCGGCGCCGGCCACGGGCTCGGTGCTCATAGGATCGGCGGCCTCGGGTCGACGGGACCTTCGGGCACGTTGGGCGGTTCGTCACGACCACCGGGCGCGGCGGGCGGCACCGACCCCACGAGCTCGAGCGAGCGGGGACCGAGGTCGGCCACCGGCGGAGCGTCGTCCTCGCCGTAGTGGTACGGATCGGCCAGCACGACGGGGATGCGGGCGAAGTTGTACGGGGGCACGGGCGTCTCCGTCTGCCATTCGAGGCCACGCGAGTTCCACGGGTTCGAGGGTGCGGGCTTGGGGTCGATCCACATCGACCATACGAAGTTGGCGATGAACACGAGGAACGATGCGCCCAGGAGGAAGGCGCTCACCGAGGAGACGTCGTTCAGCACCTGGAGGTTCTGGGCGTACTCGAAGACGCGCCGGGGCTGACCCAACAGACCCACGAGGAAGAGGGGGAAGAAGGTCAGATTGAAGAAGATGAACATGGGCCAGAAGTGCCACTTGCCCAAACGCTGGTTCATGGTCTTGCCCGTCATCTTCGGCAGCCAGAAATAGAGGCCGGCGAAGAACGCGAACACGAGCCCGCCCATGATCGTGTAGTGGAAGTGCGCCAGCACGAAGAAGCTGCCGTGGACCGTGACGTTGACGGGCACATCGGAAAGGAACACTCCCGTCACGCCGCCGATGAGGAAGTTGAAGAACATGGCGAAGCAGAAGAGCATCGGCACCTCGAACGATATCTTCGCCTTCCACAGCGTCCCCAGGCCCACCAGGAAGATGAAGCCGGTGGGGATGGAGATGAGCTCGGTGGTGAGCATGAACAAGGGCCGCATGTCGGGATTGATGCCGCTCTGGAACAGGTGGTGCTGCCACACGAAGAACGACAGCAAGGCCACCCCCACCATGCCGGCCGCGGCGACGCGGTAGGCGAAGAGCGGCTTGCGCGTGAACACAGGGAGGATCTCAGCCACGATGCCGAAGCCGGGCAGGGCCATGATGTAGACCTCGGGGTGCCCGAAGAACCAGAACAGGTTCTGCCACAGATACGAGCTCCCCCCGTGCTCGTTGACGAAGAACGCCGTCTGCGCGGTGCGGTCCAGGACACCGAAGAGGCCGGCTGCCACGAGCGTGGGCGTCGCCAGCGTGAGCAGCGCGGCGGTGGCCAGGATGGACCACACGAAGATGGGGACCCGGCCCCAGCTCATCCCCGGGGCGCGGTAGTTGATGATGGTGGCGGCCAGGTTGAACCCGGCGCAGATCATGCCGATCCCGATGACGGCGAATCCCACCAGATACGAGTCCATCCCCGGGCCGGCCTGCGTCTGCAGCGGCGCGTACCCGGTCCAGCCGGTGGGAAAGCCCCCCAGAGGCAGCGCCGTGAGAATGACGAGGTAGCCGGCGGCGAACATCCACAGCGAGAACGCCTCCACCCGGGGGAAGGCCATGCGCCGCGATCCGATCATGAGGGGAACGAGCCAGTTGCCGAGGGGGCCGATCACGATGGACGACGCCATCATCATCATGATCGTGCCGTGCTCCCCCACGATGGCGATGTAGGTCCCCGGTCCGATGACGTGGTTGGTGGGGCTCAGCAGCTCGGTGCGGATGGCCATGGCCAGCAGGCCACCGGTGAAGAGGAACAAGAGGACCACGATGGCGTACTGCAGGCCGATCACCTTGTGGTCGAGGGCGGGGCCGAAGTAGCGGGTCCAGCTCTTGGACGGGGTCGGGGGCAGCGGCTCGCGACCGACCAGCTTGGCCAGCGGGTAATTGAGCATGCCGGCGCCGGCGAGCCAGCCGAGCACCCCGAAGGACAGCCCGAGCACCACCGCCACGTCGTTCTGGCCACTGCCCTGCACGTTCTCGTAGCCCGCGGCGATGAGGTTGCCGATCCAGTGACCGAGCGCGTAGCCGCCCACGGCGCCCACGAGCGCCCGGCCCAGGTGCGGGCCCAGCCAGCCGGGCCGTCGCCGGCCCGGGGCGAGCGGGGGCGGGGTCGACCCGGAGTGCTCGACCTCCGTGGGCTCACGCATGTCGATGGCCATGCCTGCTGCGTCCTTCCTGCTCTCTATTTGGCCGGGTGGGTCGCGCCGTAGGTCTCGACATTGCTGTACGGGTCGACGTTGTCGGGGTAGTACCCGCCGTCGGAACCGTTGGCGTCGGGGACGTAGGTGTAGGAGAACGCCGGCAGGCTCTTGGTGTTCGCCGCGTTGGCGCGCTCGGTGGACTGCGCCCACAGCATGAACTGCGCCTTGGTGAGCACCCGCCCGTAGTCGAACATCGCACCGTGCCACAGGCCGCACAACTCGGCACACCGGACGGTGAAGGACCCGAGATGCTCAGTGGTGGTGAACGCCACGTTGTCCTGCGACGGGTTGGCGTCGGCCTTCACCCCGAGCTGATACGCCCAGAAGGAATGGATGACGTCGAGCGATGTCACGTGGAAGGCGATGGTGGTGCCGACCGGCAGGACGAGATCCCGGGTCTCGAACCCGCCGAAGGTCGGGTAGCGGTAGGTGAATTCCCACTGCTGGCCGATGACCTGCACGGGGAGCACGTCGTGGGAGGTGGGGGTCCAGATGGGGTCCGGTCCCTCCCCGCCGCCGGCGCCCGCCGGCACGATGAGCTCGACGGTGCCGAAGACGAACATGGCGAGGACGATGACGGTGGTGGTGACGATCCACCCCACCTGGATGCCGAGGTGGCTGCGGGCCTTGGCGCCGCCCTCGGCATCACCGGGGCCGGCCTTCGACGCCCGCCACGTCACGAGCGCGTAGGCCATGTACACCCACACCGCCAGCACGACGGGCAACGCCACCAGGAAGAGCACGTTGAAGTCGGCCTGCTGGCCACTGGCCGTCGACGTCATGGCCCCCGGGGGGACGTGGGGGCCGAGGACGAAGTAGTAGACGATGTCGAGGGCGACCGACAGCACCACCCAGATCGGCACGAGGCGCCGGAAGTGGCCCGACCCTCCTCCCGCGCTGGCGCTCCCCCCGGCGCTGTTGCCCGTGCCGATCCCGGTCTCGCTCACGCCTGGACTTCCAGGAATCCGCCCATGTACCCGAGGGTCTGCATGGGCCCGCCGTTGCCGTACAGGTACCCGAGGCCACAGGGCACGAAGCACTGCCACGGGTAGCGCCCCGGGCCCGGCGTGACGAAGGAGAACGTGATGACGTTGTGGTCGGAGCTGGTGGTGCACGGCGCCGCGCTGCACGGGTTCTTGGCCGTTCCCGAGATGCCGAGGAGCGGCACGTTGATGCCGAGCGTCGGCACGGAGAAGGTGTGGCCCACCCCGTTGCCGGTGTTCGAGTCGATCACGGACTCGGGCGTGCCGTTGTAGGTTGCCACGCCGCCTGCGGTGCCGATGATCTGGCCGATCTGCTGGTTGCGCAGCGGCGACCCGCTGTCGTACTGGTACAGCGTCACGTCGACGCGGGTGTGGGCGGGGAGCTCCCACAGCGTGGTGTGCACCCACTGGCCGTCGGGATCCTGCGTGAGGTACGACACCCACGTCGGGTGAGGGCCGAAGCCGATGCTGCCCACGGTCTGCACGGTGAGGGCGACCGGCGTCCCGGGCTGGTGGCCGGCGGTGAAGTCCACGGTGAGGGGCGACGAGGCGACGAACGTCATGGCGGCGAACACCGCCAGGCCGGCCGCAGCCGCGAACAGAACGCCGACGATGGCGAGGCGACCACGGCGCGACACGGTCCCCCCTCAGCTCCGGTAGGCCCGCACCGTGACACCGACAAGCACCCGTGTGCTCCTCGCGCTCGCTCGGAATGTCCCCCCGATGTGGGAGACCACGAAACGGTCCAGCCTCCCGTGGGCGACGTTAGGTCCGTCTCCTGCACCCGTCAACGACCATCGCCGTCTGCTGCCACGACGCCGCGCAGGGCGAGCCGCTGGGGTCGCGCAATGCCCACTGGTGTCGCTCGTGCACACGCGCACGAGCGAGCGGGCCGTGATCGGTGCCGGAGCCGGCTGCTCGAACGGCGAGCCGGTGGTCAGTGACCCCGGGCCGACAGCGCCGTGCTGGGAGCGTGGTGGACCATGCGATCGAAGACGTTGGAGAGGCCCCCTTCTTCCACCGTGGCGCGCCGGATGACCACGATGAGTGCCGGGACCGCCCAGAAATCACCACACACCCACAGGATCGCGGCGCCGATCTGCTGGTCGGCGAACGGGGGGAGCGACACCCGCACGTGGTCGTAGACCGAGTACCACGAGCCCGTGGACAGGATGCTCATGGCCATGGCCAGCACGAACATGGCCACGTTGGTGGCGACGATGGCGCCGCCCTGCCACACGAGCGACGCCCGGGGCCGGAGCGGGTACGAGGGGATGATCTGGAGCCAGAACAGCAC
>JBEKVE010000106.1:0-10943 GCA_049514335.1 Acidimicrobiales bacterium | reverse complement strand
GGGACAAACTCCCCAACACGGAGCGGACCGACCCGGCGGCGGCGCGGGGCGATGGGGGAGGTCGGATGGCGGCCAGGGTGCTGCGCGCATCGCCCGTTGCCTTGGGCGTGACCGTGGTCGTCGTGGCTGTGAGCATCGTGGGCTTCCTCGTCACCGATCGGAGCACGACGCAGCAAGAGAAGGCCCTCCTCCAGGACGACACGGCGCAGGCCTCCGAGCTCGCCTCGTCCATCTTGTCGGGGGTGGGCTCCTCCCTCGATTCGCTCGCCACCGCCGTCACGTTCTCCAAGGGCTCGCCCTCCGCCTTCGCCGCCCAGGCCAAGGCGTTCGGCGGCGCCGGGCTCACGGTGGTGCTCGCCGACAAGGAGTCCACCGGGTACGTGGTGGCGGCGGTGGTGGGACACGGGTTCACCTCCGGAGAGGCCATCACCGGCCAGGCAGCGCTCGCCATCAGCCGGGCCGGGGCCACGCTCACACCCGCGGAGGTGGTGCGGCGCGGCAACCGCAGCACGGCCGGTTTCGCCATCGGGCCGCCCCTCGTCCCGTCCGGGAACGCCGTCTATCTCCAGTTCTCGCTGGACCCCTTCACGGTCACCCCCATCACCGAGGGACGTCCCTTCGACAACCTGCGGGTGGCGCTGTACGGCGCCAAGACGCCGACGTCGTCAAACCTGCTGTTGTCCACCTCGCGCCATCTCCCCCTGCCCGGCCCCGTGGCGCGCGCCACCGTGCCGCTCGGCACCGCCTCGTGGACCCTCGTGGCGGAGGCCAAGTCCCCGCTCACGGGCAGCTTCGCCACCCATGCGCCGTTCATCATCCTCTTCCTCGGGATCTTCGTGGGCCTCATGGTGGGGATCACGGTGGAGATCCTGGTGCGACGCCAACGCTACGCGGCCACCCTCGTGGCCGAGCGCACCGGCGACCTCGAGCGCTCGCTCACCGACCTGCACGACGCCCAGCGCGCCCTGGTGCGAAACGAGCGGTTGTCGGCACTGGGGGAGATGGCTTCGGTGGTGGGCCACGAGTTGCGCAACCCGCTCACCGCCGTGACCAACGCCTTGTTCCTCATCCGCAGGAGCCTCGGTGAGCCGACCCCGCCGGCGTTCGAGGACCACCTGGCCATGGCCGAGCGCGAGACGGACAAGGCTGCCACGCTGGCCGAGGACCTCACCGCCTTCGTCCGTCCCCGGCAGCCGGCGCTGGCCGAGGTCGACCTGGCCGAGGTGGTGGGCGAGGTGCTCCAATCGACTCCGCCGCCGGAGGTTGTGCACCTCGAGGTCGACGTCGTGCCCCACACCGTCTTGGCGGACCGGAACCAGGTGGCCGAGGTGATCACCAACCTGGTCACGAACGCCTATCAGGCCGTGCCCGACGGGGGTTCGGTGCGCATCGAGGTGCGCGCCAACGCCAACGGTGCCGCCCTGGTCGTCGAGGACGACGGGCCCGGCGTCGACGACGCCAACGCCGAGCGCCTGTTCGAGCCCTTCTTCACCACCAAGGCCAACGGCACTGGCCTCGGGCTCGCCATCGTCCGGCGCCTGGTCGAGGCCCACGGCGGCAGCATCGCCATGCGCAATACCGACCCCCACGGGGCGCGCGTCGAGGTGCACCTGCCCGATTCGGGAAAAGACGGGGCCATGCCGTGAGCGTTCCCCGCCGCGACGACCTGGTGCTCGTGGTGGACGACGAGGACGCCGTGCGCCGGTCGGTAGCCGAGATCCTGCGCGGCGTGGGTTTCGTCGTCACCGAGGCCGAGGACGGAGAGCGGGCCCTGCAGATGCTGGGCGACAGCGCCGTCAGGGTGCTCGTCCTGGACGTGCGCATGCCGCGCCTCGACGGTATCGGCGTCCTCGACGCACTCGACGAGCCACCGGCGGTGGTGCTCGTCTCCGCGCAACGCCTGAGTCCCGACGTCGAGGCGCGCCTCAAGGGAAAGGTCGTGTCGTTCCTGCAGAAGCCCGTACCGCCCCGGCGGCTGCTCGACGAGGTGGCGAGCGCGGCGCGGAGCGCACCGTGAACGGCGGGGCGGGGCGCGATCGCGACGCCCTCGTGCTGGTGGTGGACGACGACGCGGCTGTGCGCCAGGGACTGGTCGACGTTCTCGCCACCGGGGAAGTGCGGGCGCTCGGGGCGGCGTCGGCCGACGAGGCGCTGCAGCTCCAGGAGCTGCACCATCCGGCGGTGGTGGTGTGCGACTTCCGCCTCCCCGACGCCAGCGGCATAGACCTGGCCCGGCAGCTCAAAGAACGCGACCCCGAGATGCCGGTCCTCCTGCTCACGGGGTACGCGTCGCTCGACACCGCCGTCTCGGCGGTGGGGCGTCTCGACGGCTACCTGGTCAAGCCCGTCGCCCCCCCGGCCTTCATCCAGGCCGTGCACAACGCCCTGGAACGGCGCCGCCTGGTGGTCGAGCACCGGGACCTGGTGGAGCGCCTCCAGCGCCTCAACGAGTACCAGGCCCTGTACGACCCGCTCACCGGCCTGCCCAACCGCGCTCTGCTCGACGACCGGCTGCGCCAGGCGGTGGCGGCCTGCCAGCGCACGGGGACGCTGCTCGCCGTGCTGTTCGTCGACCTCGACGGATTCAAGGTGGTGAACGACCTCTTCGGGCACCACGTGGGCGACGAGCTGTTGCGCGAGATGGCCGACCGCCTGGCCAGGGCCCGGCGCCAGTCCGACACCGTGGCCCGCTTCGGGGGTGACGAGTTCGTGGTGGTGTGCCCTGACATCCGGACCTCGGCGGCGGCGTGCCGCATCGCCGACCACCTGCTCGACGAGCTCAGCTTCCCCGTCGAGGTGGGCGGGGTCGAGCACCGCCTGACCGCCAGCGTGGGCATCGCCATGACCTCCCCGGGCACGGCCGAGCAGAGCCCGGAGGCTCTGCTTCGCAACGCCGACACGGCGATGTACCGCGCCAAGGAGGAGGGGCGGGCCGGGTGGGAGCTGTTCGACGACGCCATGCGCGACCGCGTGCTGGAGCGATTCGACGTGGAGCGGGGGCTTCGGGCCGGCATGGAGTCAGGTGACCTGGTCGTGGTGTACCAGCCGCTCGTCGACCTGCGCACCGGGGACGTCATGGGAGCCGAGGCGCTGCTGCGCTGGCATCGCGCCGGGCACGGCACCGTGCTGCCGGCCTCGTTCCTGGGCGTGGCCGAGGAGTCCGGCCTCATCGTCCCGATCGGGCGGTGGGTGCTCGATCGGGCCTTGGCGGATCTGGCGTCGTGGCGGGCCGAGGGCCTCGTGCCACCCCGGTTCCGTCTGTGGGTGAACGTGTCGCCCCACCAGCTGGCGAACCCGCACTTCGCGCAGCTCGTCGACGAGATGGTGCGCGCCTACGACGTGCCGCCCGGGCTGCTCGGTTTCGAGATCGTGGAGGAGGCGCTGCGTGACGTGGGGGCCACGGTGGAGGTCCTGCAGCTGTTGCGCGAGCAGGGTGTGTCGCTGAACCTCGACGACTTCGGTGCCGGTCACTCCAACTTGTGGTGGCTGCAGGAGCTCCCCATCACCGGCATCAAGATCGACCGCCGCTTCGTGGCCACGCTCGACATGCTGGGCGAGCGCCGGGGCACGGCCACTGTGCGGGGTCTGGTGGGCCTGGGCCACGCCTTGGGCCTGGCGGTGGTGGGCGAGGGCGTGGAGACCAAGGCCCAGAGCGAGGCCCTTCGCTCCTTGGGGTGCGAGCACGCCCAGGGCTACTACTTCGGGTACCCCGGCACTGCCACGCAACTGTGGTCGCACGCCCCGGCCTGGGCTCCTCTGCACGCGGTCGCCGAGGGCGATGGCGCCGGGCTGATCGACGTCGACCCACTGGCCCGGCGCCCCGGCGCCTGAGCGGCACCTCGTCGGTGACGGTTGTGCGAATTCGCCCGTGTGTGCAAACACGCCGCGAACGCTGACGGAAACCTCGGCAAACACTCCGTGCCGTGCATTGAAGGGTCGCTGCACCCTCGTTAGGTTGCGCGCCAACCGATGCGGAGGTGGCGGGTGCGTGCGGCGGGGATGGTTCGCAGATCCACACGGCCGGTGTGCGCCGTCCTGGCCGTCATGGGTGTCACCACCTTGGCGGGGGCGGCGCCGGCGTGGGCCGCACCGAGCGCCTTCACGCCGGGCGACCTGGTCGTGTACGAGGTGGGCACCGTGGGTGGTGCGACGCCGTCGGCCACGTCGGCACCGGTGTCGCTGTGGGACTACAGCGCCGCCGGTGTGCCCAGCGGCTTCGTGGTCACCTTCCCGTCGACAGTCACGAAAGGGCCCCACGGCGCCACGCACGCGCTGGTGGATGCTGGCACCGCCACCGACGACGGGGAGCTCACGGTGTCGGGGGACGGCCAGTTCCTCTACGCCACCGGCTACGACGACAACGCCGGCGTGGCCGACGTCACCACCGTGCCGGGAATCGGGCGCATGGTGGGGATCGTGTCGGGAACAGGCGTCATGGACACGAGTACGGTGCTCACCGACGCCACCACCGAGGGGCCGTCGGACGGGCCCAATGCGTTGCGGTCCGCCACCGGCACCACCGGGGCGTCGGGTTCCTTCTACACCGGGGGCCAGGGCGGTCTCGGGGCCGCCACCGACGGCGCGTCGGGTGCCACCTATCTGAACACCACGGCCGTGCACCAGGTGCTCATCTCCGACGGCCAGCTCTACGCGTCGACCCCCGCGGGCGTGGTGGCGGTGGGGAGCGGGCTGCCGAGCACGGCGCCGCAGACCGACACTGCGCTCGTGCCCTCGCCGCCGCCGGGGTCCGACCCCGACGGGTTCGCCTTCGCCACGCTCGGCCCCGGCTCCTCTCCCGACACGCTGTACGTGGCGGACACCGGGGCCGGCCACGTGGAGAAGTACTCGCTCGTCGACGGCACCTGGACGCTCGAGGGCGCCGTGCCGGTGCCCGAGGTGGAGGGGATCGCCGTGCGGGTGAGCGCCGGCGTGGCCAGCATCTACGTCACCGACGCCACGACGACGAGCGCACCCTTCGACAGCGTGCTGTCCGAGCTCACCGACAGCTCGGGACCGGGTGGCACCTTGACGTCGCCGGTCACGACGCTCGCATCGGCGCCGAGCGGTGAGGCCTTCAAGAGCCTCGCCTTCGCCCCCGGGACACCGCCCGCCGACACGCCCGAGGCGCCCGCCGTGGCGGCCCTGCCCGCGCTGGGTGGCTTGGTCGTGGGGGCCGTCGTCCTGGCTCGACGGGAGCGCCGTCGTCGCGCCGCCTGAGCCCACCACGCACCGCCTGAGCCCACCACGCACCGGCCGGCCTGTTCACGCACAGCGGCCCTCGGTCCGTCCTCCGCGTCGGCGGAGTCGGCGTTCCGCTCCTGATGGGGGATGGGGCGCGGTGCGTGATCCCGGTGTGGGTCCTTGGTGATGAACGTGTGAGTAGCCGGGGGTAGCCTGCATGACACGTCCTGCGACACGCCGTCGGTGCCCGACGGACGGTGCGCATCCGCTCACAAGGAGCCCCCCTGACTCGCAACGAATCCCCTCCTGCACCCGGACCGGCACCGGCGTCGACCCCGCCGGCGGCGCGCGCTGTCGATCTCGTCAAGATCTACGGGCGCGGTGACGCCGTGGTGCGCGCCCTCGACGGCATCACCGTGGATTTCGAACGGGGTCGGTTCACCGCCGTCATGGGCCCCTCGGGTTCGGGGAAGTCGACGCTCATGCACTGCATGGCGGGGCTCGACCGCCCCACCTCGGGGCAGGTGTTCGTGGGCGACGAGGAGGTTGCCACCCTCGACGACACCGGACTGACGAAGCTGCGCCGCGACCGGATCGGCTTCGTGTTCCAGTCCTTCAACCTCGTGCCCACCCTCACCGCCGAGGAGAACATCACCCTCCCTGCGGCCTTGGCCGGACGGGCCGTCGACCGGCCGTGGTTCGACTACCTCGTGGCGCAGCTCGGTATCGGCGACCGCCTGTCGCACCGCCCCAACGAGCTGTCCGGCGGCCAGCAGCAGCGCGTGGCGTGCGCCCGCGCCCTCATGGGGCGCCCCGATCTCATCTTCGCCGACGAGCCCACCGGGAACCTCGACTCCAACGCGTCGAGCGAGATGCTCGGGTTCCTGCGGCGGTCGGTCGACGAGTTCGGCCAGACCATCGCCATGGTGACCCACGACCCCCGGGGGGCGGCGCACTCGGACCGCGTCCTGTTCCTGAACGACGGCTCAGTGGTGGGCGAGCTCCGCTCGCCCACGGCCGACCTGGTGCTCGAGCAGGTCAGGCGGCTCGGCAGCTGACATGTGGAAAGCCACCATCAAGGGCCTGCTCGCCCACAAGCTGCGCCTGGCGCTCACGGCGTTGGCCATCGTCCTGGGCGTGATGTTCGTGACGGGCACGCTCGTCCTCACCGACACGCTGCACAACACCTTCACCACCCTGTTCGACAACATCTACCAGAAGGTGGACTTCGTGGTGCGGGAGAAGGCTGCCTTCTCCGAGTCCTCGGGAACCGCAGGGCGCAAGCCCATCCCCGAGTCGGTGGCGGCCACGGTGCGCGCCGTCCCCGGTGTCGAGTACGCCGAGGGCACCGTGTCGGGCTATGCCCAGTTCGTGGCGCGTGACGGCAAGGCCATCGCCACAGGGGGAGCGCCCACCCTGGGCGTGTCGATGGACCCCCAGCCCCAGCTGTCGTCGCTGACGGTGGTGAGCGGCGCCCGGCCCACGGCGCCGGACCAGGTCGACATGGACCAGTCCACGGCGCAGAAATACCACTTCGCCGTGGGGGAGCGCGTGCACGTCCTTCTGTCGGGACCGCCGCGGACCTTCACCATCGCCGGCATCGTCCGCTTCGGCACGGCCGGCAACCTGGCGGGCGCCACGATCGCCGGCTTCGACATCCCGACGGCCCAGCAGCTCTTCGGCTCCGTCGGCTCCTACGACGCCATCGACGTGCTGGCTGAACCGGGCACGAACGCGGCCCAGCTGCGCGGGGCCATCGCCCGCGTGCTGCCCCCCGGTGCCGAGGTCGTCACCGGTGCGACCGTTGCCAGTGAGAACAGCAACGCCATCAACCAGGCGCTGTCGTTTTTCTCCACCGCCCTGCTCGTGTTCGCCTTCATCGCCCTGTTCGTAGGCGGCTTCACCATCTTCAACACGTTCTCGATCATCGTGGGGCAGCGCACCAAGGAGCTGGCGCTGCTGCGCCTCCTGGGCGCCAGCCGCCGCCAGGTCTTCCGGTCGGTCCTGGCCGAGGCGTTCATCGTCGGACTGGTGGCATCGCTCGTGGGCCTCGGCCTCGGGGTGGCCACCGCCGTCGGGCTCGTGGCGCTGCTCAAGGGGTTCGGGATCTCGCTCCCCACCGGCGCGCTCGTGTTCCAGACCCGCACAGTCATCGCCGGCCTGGCCGTCGGGATCGGCGTGACGGTCGTGTCGGCCATCAGCCCCGCCCGCCGGGCCGTGCGCATCGCCCCCGTGGAGGCGCTCGTCGACCAGCAGGGCGGGGAGGCGGAGTCGATGCGCCGGCGGGTGACGATCGGCGGCACCGTGCTGGGCGTGGGGGCGGTCGTGCTGGCGCTCGGTCTCAGCAAACCCGCCATCCAGCTCGTGGGGATCGGCGCCGTGGCGCTGTTCATCGGCGTGGGCATGCTGTCGCCCCTGGTGGCCCGGCCTTTGTCCGGGTTCATCGGCATCCCGCTCGCCAACGCCCTCGGGGTGTCGGGAAAGCTCGGCCGCGAGAACTCCATGCGCAGCCCCCGGCGCACGGCCCAGACCGCCGCCGCGCTCATGGTGGGACTGGCCCTCGTGTCGGTCATCGCCGTGTTCGGCGCATCGGTGTCGAAGTCGGCCACGGCCAGCATCGACGAGGCCATCAGCGCCGACTACATCGTCACGGCGTCCTCGGCGGGCGGCGCCGGCCAGTTCAGCCGCTCCGTGGCGAGCGCGGTGTCGGGGGTGCCCGGGGTGCGGTCGGTGTCTTCGGTCTACACCGGCACCTTCGAATTCGAGGGGTCGATCGACACCCTGGCCGGGGTGGCCCCGCAGCACCTGGGGGAGACGATCATCCTGCGCGTGTCGTCGGGCGCCGGCGCCTCCGCCCTGGAGGCCGGGGACCTGCTCGTGGACACCACCACGGCGCGCTCGGACCATCTGGTGGTGGGTTCGGTGGCGCCGGTGAAATTCGCCCTCACCGGCGGGGGGACGATGCGGGTGGGCGGGATCTTCATGCCCAACTCCCTCCTCGGCAGCTTCCTCGTGAGCGACCAGTTCTTCCAGTCGCACTTCTCGGACCCGCTCCCCGTGGCGGTGCTGGTGCGCGCCGCCGACGGCGCCACCGCCTCGGGCAGGGCGTCCCTGGTGGCGGCGCTGCACAGCAATCCCAACGTCCAGGTCCAGACCCAGGCCGAGTTCAAGAAGTCCCAGGAGAAGGCGGTCAACCAACTGCTCGGGCTGGTCTACGTTCTCCTGGCCCTGGCGGTGCTGGTGGCGCTCATCGGCATCGTCAACACCCTCATGCTGTCGGTGTTCGAGCGCACCCACGAGATCGGCCTGCTGCGCGCCGTGGGTATGCGACGGCGCCAGGTCAAGTCCATGATCCGCTCCGAAGCGGTCATCATGGCGGTGTTCGGCGCTCTCATCGGCGTGGTGGTGGGCACCGGTCTCGGGGTGTCCTTCGCCTCGTCGCTCAGCCAGCAGGGGATCGACCGCATCGTCGTGCCCTATCCCAGCCTGGTGCTGTTCCTCGTCATCGCCGCCCTGCTGGGCCTGGGGGCGGCGTCGTGGCCGGCACGGCGGGCGTCGCGTCTCGATCTGCTGGCCGCCATCGCCTCGGAGTGATCCGCCTGCGTCGGCGGTCCCACGCCGCTGCCACCAGGGTGGCGGCGGCGAAGCCGGCCCCGAGGACGCACACCCCGTCCCACCCGGCGTGCCCGAACACGGCGCCGGTGGCGAGCGAGCCGAGCGCACCACCGGCGAAGTAGCAGACCATGTAGCTGCTGTTCACGCGGCTGCGGGCGTCGGGGCGCACGGCGTAGATCACCGCCTGGTTGGTGATCTGCATTCCCTGGGTGCCGAGGTCGAGGACCACGATCCCCGCCACCAGCCCCGCCAGCGCGCTGCGCCCCAGCGCCAAGAGGCCGTAGGAGGCGAGGAGGAGCGTGGCGCACACCACCGTGGTGATGCCGGTCCGCTGGGTGTCGGCCAACCGCCCGGCCAGGTTGGCCGCCAGTACGCCGGCCACGCCGGCCAGGCCGAACAGCCCGATCACGGCGTTGTCGTAGCGATAGGGCGGCGCCGAGAGCAGAAAGGCCAGTGCCGTCCACAGGACGCTGAAGGCGGCGAAGGTGAGGCCTCCGAGCACGGCACGACGCCGCACCACCGGCTCGTCCACCAGGATGCGCAGCGAGGAGGACACGAGGCGCGGGTAGGCCACGTGCGGGCGCGACCCTTCGGAGGGGAGGACGCGCGCCATGAGCATGGCCAGGACCACCATGAGCCCGGCCGACGCCCAGTAGATGGCCCGCCACCCGGCCGCCTGGGACACGAGTCCGCTCACGGTGCGGGCCAACAGGATCCCGAGCAGGAGCCCCGTCATGATGCGCGCCACCACGCGCCCGCGTCGTGCCCCGGGGGCCAGGTCGGCGGCGAAGGGGATCATCACCTGGCCGGCCACCGAGCTGCAGCCCACGGCGGCCGACCCGACCTCGAAGAGCCACAGGGAGGGCGCCGCCGCGCACAGCACCAGCGAGACCGCCGTCGCCAGGAAGAGGAGCACCACCAGGCGCCGCCGCGGCTGCAGGTCGCCCAGGGGCACCACGGCCAGCAGCCCGGCCGCGTACCCCACCTGGGTCGCCGTGACCACGGTCGCCGCCGCCGCCGACCCCACGCCGAAGGACCGGGCCACATCGTGGAGCAGGGGCTGGGCGTAGTAGAGGTTCGCCACCACGGCTCCGGTGGCCACGGCGATGAGCGCCACCAGCCGCCCCGGCAATCCACCCCCGGGCGCGTCACCCCCTCTGCCGGCCGGCTCCCTCCGTTGCGCTGTCACTCGGCCCGACGTCCCACTCCGGGGCCAACCGGGTGCGGCGGGTCGCTATTCCGTTCGGGCACCGGCCGGCGGTTCGGCGACCTCACGGCATGGAAACGGGTGTGGACAGCACCGCATGCGACAATGGTCGACGGGGAGTCCGGGCGGGCGCACCGGGGCTCCCGGCAGCGGCACATCGGATGGGCGGCGGGAAGGAGTGTGGGTGGTGGGAGAGCCACGACGGGCTCCTTCCTCTCTCACTGAGGAGCAGCAACAGCTCACGCGGTCCCGCATCCGGCAGGCGGCCATGGAGGTGGTGGCCCGGCGTGGGTTCGCGGCCACGGTGGAGGAGATCGCACAGGTCTCGGGGGTGAGCCCGCGCACCGTGTTCCGCCACTACTCCACCCACGACGCCCTCATCGCCGCCACCGTGCGCGACATGTTCGAGGCGTGCGGTCGCTACCCGCTCAAGAGCCTGCCGCGACTCGTGGACGACCTCGAGGGGTGGATCAGCGGCCTCCCCCGACGGGTCGAGGACCTCGACGCCTGGATCGAGGGCCTGGCCGTCACCATCCACACCCGCAACGCCCGCATCTTCGGCGAGGCCTTCTGGGACATCCACGGGCCCAACTGCCGCTCGTCGGAGGTGCTGGCCGAGGTGGCCGACCTGCGCCGCGCCTACCGCCTGCGGGGCGTGGGCTACCTGACGTCACTGGCATGGCGGAGCGCGGGGGGGACGGGGGAGCCGCCGCCGTCCCTGGAGGCGGCCTTCGCGCTCAACCTGTCGGCCTTCACCACGCAGGCGCTCATGGTCGACTTCGACCAGACCCCGGCCCAGATCGGGTCGCTCACGGCCGGGATCCTGCGCGCCTTGCTGGCACGCGCCGTGGCCGAGCAGGGCGGCGAGGCCGACGACGGGGGCGGTTCCCCGACGCGCTGAGCATCGCCTCAGCAGTGATAGGAGCGCAGGACCACGCCG
>JBEKVE010000105.1:0-11063 GCA_049514335.1 Acidimicrobiales bacterium | reverse complement strand
GGCTTCCCGAGGTCGCCGACGCCCTCGACCGCATGTGGCCCCGGCTCAGCGCCGAGGAGCTCCTCCACGACCTGTTCGGCTCGCAGCCCCTGCTCGCCCTGGCCGGCAAGGGGGTGCTCACCTCGGCGGAGCAGTCCCACCTCCACCGGCCCCGCAGCGCGGCGCTGGCGGAGATCCCGTGGACGCTGGCCGACCTGGCCCTGATCGACGAGGCGCGGGTGCTGCTCGGGCCCCGCCGGGGCCGGACGGGGGGCACCGACCACGACGACGGGCCTCGCACCTACGGCCACATCGTGGTGGACGAGGCCCAGGACCTCTCGCCCATGCAGCTGCGCTCCGTCGCCCGCCGGTCCCTGTCGGGGTCGATCACCGTGGTGGGCGACATCGGGCAGGCCACCGGGCCCTGGGCGCCGTCCGGCTGGGACGAGGTCACCGCCCATCTGCCCGGGCAGCGCTCACCCCGCATGGTGGAACTGAGCGTCAGCTACCGCACCCCGGCCGAGGTGGTCGAGGTGGCCGGCCGGCTCCTGGCGGTGGCGGCCCCGGGCCTCAAGCCGCCCACCCCCGTGCGCCGGACCGGCTCGGTGCCGCGCTTCGAACGGGCTGAGCCCGCCGTCCTCGCCTCCACCGTGGCGTCCCTCGCCGGTGAGCTGTGCGCCGAGGTCGCCCCAGGCACCGCCGCCGTGCTGGCACCGGCGTCGCTCCTGGCCGACCTGACCGTGGCCCTCGACGCCGCCGGCATCGACGCCACCGACCCCCGCCGCGACGGCCTGGGGGCCCCGCTCAGCCTCCTCCCCGTGGACCTGGCCAACGGCCTCGAGTTCGACGCCGTGGTGGTGGTGGAGCCCGCCGCCATCGTCGAGGAGTCGCCCCAGGGCCTGCGCGCCCTGTACGTCGCGCTGACCCGACCCACCCGTCGCCTGGCGGTCGTCCACGCCAGGGAGCTGCCCGCCGCGCTGGTGCCCTGACGGCCCTGCCCCGGGGGCGCCCACGGTGTTGGCGCGGAAGGGTCGTCGTCCGCTAGGAAAGACGCCGTGACGCAGGCCCTGTCCGTGGACCGCTCGGCGCGCGCCCCCCGCCACGTCCCGGATCGACCCCCGCTGCTGGCCGTCGGGGTGATGATCTGGCTCGGTTCGGAGCTGATGTTCTTCAGCGGCCTGTTCGCCGCCTACTTCACGATCCGCGCCCACGCCTCCTCGTGGCCCCTGCTCGACGGGGAGCATCTCGACTACGTCCAGGCGGGGATCTTCAGCGTCATCCTGCTGATCTCGAGCCCCACGTTCCAGATGGGCGTCTGGGCGCAGGAGCGCGGCGACCGCCGTCGGGCCGTGCAGTGGATCGTGACGAGCTTCCTCCTGGGCGCGGCGTTCCTGGGCAACACGCTGTACGAGTGGCACGACTTCGCGTCGCACAACCACGGCCCGGCCCTCAACGCGTACTGGTCGCTGTTCTTCGTCATGACCGGCATTCACGGGTTGCACGTTGCGCTCGGCCTCGTGGCCATGATCTTCCTCCTGGGGCGCATGGGTGGTAAGGGCGGTGACCCCGGAGAGACCAACGTCTTCCAGGCGGTGGGGTACTACTGGCACTTCGTCGACTTCATGTGGATCGGCATCTTCAGTTGCCTGTTCCTCCTGAAGTCGGGCTGACCGCCAGGCACGCGAACGACATGGCGACCATGCGGGACGACGGAAGACGACGACTGCGGTATCGGTACCTGCTGCCGGGGCTCCTGGTGGCGGGCGTGGCCGTCGTGGGCCTGCTCACGTCGGGCACGGCCGTCCAGGCGGCCGCGCCGCCGGGTGGCACCGCCGCCGGTGGCACGGCCCTGGCGTCGTCGCAGAACAAGGCGGCGGACCCCATCACCTACCACCTGCCGCCCGCCTCGTACATCGCGCCGGGTCAGACGCTGTTCGAGCAGAACTGCTCGAGCTGCCACGGCGCCGATGCCTCGGGCACCGACCGCGCCCCCAACCTCCAGGGCCTCGGGCCCGCAACCGTCGACTTCTGGGTGTCGACGGGCCGCATGCCGCTGGCCGACTCCGCCGTCCAGCCGGTGCGCAAGCCGCCGCGCTTCAACCGCAAGAAGACGCTCGAGATCGTGGCGTTCGTGAACTCGCTCGCCCCCGCCGCAGCGGACTACCCGTCGGGCATCCCCGCCGTCGACACCTCGACGGCGAACCTGGCCGAGGGCAACTCGCTGTTCGTGCTCAACTGCGCGGGGTGCCACACCATCACCGGCGCCGGTGACGCCCTGTCGAACGGCTACTTCGCCCCCTCGCTGCACAAGGCCTACCCGCGGCAGGTGGCCGAGGCCATCCGCACCGGACCGAGCCAGATGCCGCACTTCGGTGCCGGCAACCTCTCCAACCAACAGGTGGCCGACATCGTGGCCTACGTCACCCAGACCATCCAGCACCCCGACAACCGCGGCGGCCTCGGCCTGGGCGGGATCGGCCCTGTGGCCGAGGGCTTCGTGGGGCTCCTCATCGGCGTGGGCGGTCTCATGCTGGTGGCGTTCTGGCTGGGGGATCGCAAGTGAGCGAGCGGGCATGAGCGACGACACCGAGACCATGGTGGGAGTAGGCGGCGACGGCGCCCCCGGCGACGCCGTGCACGCCGGCGGCGATGCGCACGGAGACGGCACCACGCACGCCGCCGCCTTGCCCGTGTCGGCCTTCGACGACCCGCACCTGCAGCCCTATGCCAAGAACCCGCGCCGGGCCGAGGCCATCGTGGGGCTCATCCTGCTCGTCGGGCTGGCAGGGTTCGCTGCCTACGGCGCGCTGTACTGGGTCGGCGGTCAGACCCAGTGGGAAGGCATCTTCATGGGGGTCGGCCTCTTCGCCTTCGGCTTCGGCATGTCGGCGTGGGGCAAGTACCTCCTCCCCGTGGGCCCCTTCGAGGAGCAGCGCCACTCGTTGGCCGGCACCGAGCCCGAGGTCGAGGCCATGGCGGCCGCCGTGACCGACCGTGGCCAGATGATCTTCCGCCGGCGCGGGTTCCTGGGGACCATCCTCGGTGCCGGGGCCGGGGTGATGGGCCTCGTGCTCGGGTTCCCGCTGTTGCGCTCGCTCGGGCCCCAGCCCAAGAAGAGCCTGGCCGTCACCAACTGGACGAAGGGCGCCTACCTGGTGGACCTGAACGGCCGCCGCATCCACCAGTCCGACCTCGAGGTGGGCGGGTCCCTCACCGTGTTCCCCGAGGGATTCATCGGCTCGGCCGGCAACCAGGCCGTCGACCAGACCATGCTCATCCGTGCCCAGCCGGCGTCGGAGGGCTACATAAAGACGCTGCCGCCGGGCCGTGAGACGTGGGGTCCCAAGGGGTATCTCGCCTACTCCAAGCTGTGCACCCATGCCGGGTGCCCCGTGGGCCTGTACGAGGAGATCCTTCAGAAGCTGCTGTGCCCCTGCCACCAGTCGCTTTTCGATGTGCTCGTCGGGGCCGTCCCCGTCTTCGGCCCTGCCCCCCGCCCGCTGCCCCAGCTGCCGCTGTGGATCGATTCCCAGGGGTTCCTGCGGGCCCAGGACGGCTACGACCAGCCGGTCGGGCCTGGTTACTGGGAGCGCCCGTGAGCCCCGCCCAGACACGGGGCGGCCGTCGCCGCCAGGCAGAGAAGAAGGACCCCGTCGTGGCCGGGGTGCGGTGGCTCGACGAGCGTCTCGGGGTGGCCAAGGGTGGCCGCACCCTGCTCGACAAGATCTTCCCCGACCACTGGTCCTTCCTCCTGGGCGAGATCGCCCTGTACTCCTTCGTGGTCCTCATCGCCACGGGGGTGTTCCTGAGCCTCTACTACGTGCCCTCCGCCGCGGAGGTCATCTACCACGGCGTCTACGCGCCGCTGCGGGGATCGAAGGTGTCTGGTGCCTTCGAGTCGACGGTGAATTTGTCCTTCGGTGTGCGCAGCGGCCTCGTCATCCGCCAGATGCACCACTGGGCGGCGGATGTGTTCGTGGGCGCCATCGCCGTGCACATGTGCCGCATCTTCTTCACCGGCGCCTTCCGCAAGCCCCGCGAGCTCAACTGGATGATCGGGGTCACCCTGCTCACCCTGGCGCTCGCCAACGGGTTCATCGGCTACTCGTTGCCCGACGACCTCGTGTCGGGGACGGGCCTGCGCATCATGTTCTCGATCGTGCTGTCGATCCCGATCGTGGGTTCCTACCTGGCCACGTTCCTGTTCGGCGGCAACTTCCCCGGCAACGGCGACATCATCCCGCGCCTGTTCATCATCCACGTGCTGATCCTGCCCGTCATCATCGGCGGCCTCATCGCCGGGCACCTCGGGCTCCTCGTGCGCCAGAAGCACACCCAATTCCCCGGCCACGGGCGTACGGAGAAGAACGTGGTGGGCTCGCCCATGTACCCCACGTTCATCTTCAAGACCACGGGCTTCCTGTTCATGACGTCCGGGGTGCTGTGGGCGCTCGGCGGCCTGGCCCAGATCAACCCCATCTGGCAGTTCGGCCAGTACGAGCCGTACAAGATCAGCTACGCCGTGCAGCCCGACTGGTACATGGGCTGGCTCGACGGCGCCCTGCGCATCATGCCCCCGCTCAACTGGAGCCTGTGGGGCCACACCATCCCGTTCGTGATCCTGCTGCCTGCCGTGGTGTTCCCCGGCTTCTGTTTCACCGTGTTCTACGCCTGGCCGTTCGTGGAGGCGAAGGTGACCCGCGACACCGGCGAGCACAACCTGTTGGACCGGCCCCGGGAGAAGCCCAAGCGCACCGCCATCGGCGCGGCGGCCCTCGCCTTCTTCTTCACGCTGTTCGCCGCCAGCTCGACCGACGTGCTGGCCAACTACTTCGAGGTCTCGCTCAACGAGGTGCTGTGGTTCTTCCGGTTCGCGGTGTTGGTGGTCCCTGCGGTCACCGGGGTGTTCACCTACTACCTGTGCAAGGAGATGACGGGCACGCCCGGCGTGGGCCGTCGCAAGCGAGCCGTCATCATCACCCGTAGCGCCACCGGTGAGTACGAGAGCATCCCGACCGAGCCCCGTCCCGGCGACGGGGGAGTGGAGCTGGCACCCACGCCGGTGCCCGTGCACATCGACCTCGACGAGCCCGAGGTCGTGACGGCGGGGACGTCCGGCGTTCGCCGCATTCCCCGCCGCCACTGAGCACCACGACCCCCCGCCCTTCCCCGCCACCCCACCGCAACGCGCCACCTGCCGGCGGGCCGGTGCGGTCGCCGGCGGGGACACCGGCGGTGCGGCGGGCCCGTCCCGGGGACGCCCCCGAGGTCGTGCGGCTGGCCGAGCTCATGTACCGGACGCTCGGGGCCGACCAGACCGACGAGGCGTGGGCGCAGTGGCGCCGCGCCGCCGTCGAGGCGGTCACGACGCGTCTCGGCCACGACATCGAGATCATGGTGGCCGACGGTCCCGACGGCCCGGGCGGCCCGGGCGGTTCGGGGCGGTTGGTGGCGTGCGGGGCCGGCATGGTGTCCGAGCGCATGCCCAATCCGTGGCACGCCGTTGCCCGGGTGGGCTACGTGCAGTGGATGTCCACCGAACCCGCCTTCCGGCGTCGAGGCCTGGGCCGCGCCGTGTTGCGGGGTCTGCTCGACTGGTTCGAGGCAGCCGGTATCGACAACGTGGAGCTGCACGCCTCACCCGACGGCGCGCCGCTGTACCGGGCGGAGGGTTTCTGGGCGGGCAGCGCCGGTGTCGCCATGCGGCGCCGTCCCTGGGACCCGCCCCCGGCGCCGTGACCCCACCGGCCGCCGCCGGTCCGGGGCACACGGGGACCGGTGGGTATTCGGGCACGCCCCTGGCCCGCAAGCTCGGCGTGCGTCCCGGCCACGTCGTGGCCCTGGTGGGCGCGCCCCGGGGCTGGGCGGTGCCCGATCTCCCCGAGGGCGCCCGCACGCGGCGCTCGCTTCGCTCCGGCGCCGACGTGGTCATCGCCTTCTGCCGCCGGGCCGCCGAGCTCGACGACATGGTGGCGACGGTGACGGCCGTCCTCGGCCCCGAGGACGCCGTGTGGGTGGCGTGGCCGCGCCGCGCCGCGGGCCACGACAGCGACGTCACCGACGAGATCGTGCGGCGGGCGGGGATCGGCGGGGGTCTGGTGGACGTCAAGGTGGCCGCCCTGGGCGAGGACTGGTCGGGGTTGCGCTTCGTGTGGCGTCGTGGCGACCGGGCCGCGGTGGCCGCCCGCCACCCCCGCTGATCCACCACCCGCCCGGCGCCGCTCGCCCGGGCTTCGCCCCGGCGGAACCCTGGAGTCGCCCCGACGTCGAGGTGGGTGCCGGGCTACGTTGGCCCTCGACCGCCCGCCGGCCGAGCGAGGAGCCGCTGCTATGAGCGTCGACATCCGCACCAGGGTGGACGGGAGCGAGGAGCGCATCGATCCCGCCGGGTTCTTCGACGACCGGCTCCCGGCCGCACTGACCGAGCGGGCCGAGCTGTTGCGCCCGGCGAGTGCGCGCCTGGCGCCGCCACCGCTCGAGGTGGAGGTGGACGGCGGGCGCTGGACGCTGGCGGCCGAACCCGGTGGCGACGTCGTGGTGCAGCGAACCGGCCCCGCCACGGCCTCCGGTGGCGACACGGGGCCGGCCCTCAGGGTCCGCCTCGACCCGGTGCAGGTGTCGGACCTCGAGCACGACCAGGCCACGCCCATGGGGTGGTTCTCGAGCGGTCGGCTCGACATGGACGGTCGGCTCGAGCGGCTCCTCGACTGGTGGCTGCTCATCCGGGGCGCCCTCGACGGCACGGCCCCCCACACCGACGGCGCTCCCGCCTTCTGCGACGGTGACGGCGCCCCGCTCGACCTGGCCCGCTCCTTCTCACTGGAGGACGACGACGCCGACATGACCCGCTTTCTCGAGCAGGCCGGCTTCCTGCACGTGACCGGGGTGTTCGACGAGGCGGAGATGGCGGCCATCTCGGCCGACATGGACCGAGCCGCCCCCGACTACGCCCCGGGGGACGGCCGGTCGTGGTGGGCTCGCACGGTGAAGGGCGACGAGCGACTGGTGCGCATGCAGGGCTTCGACACCCGCTCGGACACCGCCGCCCGCATCGTCGACGGGGCCGGCGACGGTCGCCTGGCCCGGCTGGGCGCGCTGACCGGGGACGGTCACGTGTGGGGGTCGATGGACGGCAACGCGCTCGAGGCGCTGTTCAAGCCGATCGGTGTGGTGCAGGGGATCTCGGACGTGCCGTGGCACAAGGACTGCTCTCTCGGGCGCCACAGCTACGAATGCTGCTCGCTCACCGTGGGCATCTCCGTCACCGGTGCCGACGCCACCTCGGGCCAGCTGCGGGTGGTGGCCGGCAGCCACCGCGTGCTCGTGTGGCCGGCGTTCTTGAAGCGCGACAACCCTCTTCCCATCGTCGACCTCCCCACCCGGACGGGCGACGTCACGGTCCACCTGAGCTGCACGATGCACATGGCTCAGCCCCCCGTCGAGCGCGAGCGCCGCGTCCTCTACACCGGCTTCCGCCTGCCCCCGCTTGCACCCGAGGACGCCGGCGATGCTCGGCGCCGGCTGCGGGCCGTGCGCGAGGCCGCCGCCGTCACCGTGTCGCAACCCCCGGGCGTGGCGGCGGGGTAGGAGCGAGGCCAACCGCCTACGTCGACGGGGGTGGAGGCACCAGGGGCGTTTGGCAGGGTGCCCACCTTGGCCACGTCACCGCTCTCGGGCACACTTTGGGTGAGGCCGCCTCCGGCGGCGGCCGGCACGACGGGCGGGCCGAGGGGGTCGAGCGCAGTGACGCGGGAATCCGCATGACGGGCGGGCCAGTTCCGTGAAAGGACGGGCCCTGGGGGTGGCGTGGTACCGCTTCCGGACCACCTTCCGCTCCCGTCGGGGGGCCTACCTCTCCATCGTGTTACTCGTCGGCCTGCTGGGAGGGCTGGCCATGGGAGCCATCGCCGCCGCCCGGCGCACCCAGTCCTCGTTCGTCCAGTTCGCCCAGAACAACGACGCCTCGCAACTGGTGTTCCCCGTCGCCACCTACAACCCCTCCGCCGGGCTCGACGCCGGCTACTACCCCAAAATCGAGCGGGCCATCGCCCGCCTCCCCCACGTCCAACAGGTGGAGAGCCAGGTCGAGCTGAACCTGGCCCCCTTGGGCCGAAACGGCCAGCCCCTGCCGGCGTCCGAGGGAATCGGCATCAACGGCAGCGTGAACGGTTTGTACCTCCACCAGGACAAGCCGTTCATCGCCCACGGTCGCATGTTGAAGGCCGACAAGGACGAGTTCGTGGTGGACGGCGCCACCGCCCGAGCCTGGGGCCTGCACCTGGGTCAGGAAGTCCGCTTCATCGCCATCACCAACGCCGAGTCCCTATCGCCCAACGCCTCACCGGCAACGATCAAGCCCTACCGGAAGTTCACCGCCAAGCTGGTCGGCATCGGCGTTACCGGCGTGTCCGACGTGGTGCAGGACGACGTGGACGCCATCAACGACTCTGTCGTGCTCATGTCGCCGGCCATCACCGACCCGCTGATCACGTGCTGCGCCAACGACAGCTTCAGCGCTGTGCGACTGGACGGGGGGCTCGTAGGCGGGCTGCGCTACGAGACGGCCGTCGAGCACGAGATTGCGGCCGTGCTCCCCAAGGGGATCCCGCACGACTTCTCGGCGGCCTCGGTGGTCGAGGGCACGGCCAACAGGTCCATCCGCCCCGAGTCCATCGCCCTGGCTGTCTTCGGCGGTATCGCCGCCCTCGCCGCCCTGGTCATCGTGGGCCAGGTCATCGCCCGGCGCCTCCAGTTCGACGCCGACGACCTGGCTGTGGTGCGGGCCCTCGGTGCCGACCCGGCCATGACCATGGCCGACGGTCTCATGGGCGTGATGGGGGCGGTGGTGGTGGGCGCCTTGCTGGCGTGCACGGTGGCCGTGGCGCTGTCTCCCCTGGCGCCGCTCGGCCCCGTCCGTCCCTATCTGCCGGTGGCCGTGAATCTCGACTGGACCGTGATCGGCGCCGGCGTGGGTGTGCTGGTGGTGGCCCTCGGTCTGCTGGCCCTGGCCGTCGCCTACCGCGAGGCCCCCCAACGGGCTGCGGGCCGTCGCCGCCACGCGCCGGGGTCGGGGTCGGCCACAGCCCGACTGGCCGCCGCGGCCGGTTTGCCAGCACCGGCGGTGACCGGAATCCGCTTCGCCCTGGAGCCGGGGGCCGGGCGCAGCGCCGCCCCGGTGCGGTCGGCCATCCTGGGTGCCCTCCTGGCGGTGGTGGTGGTCACGGCCACGGTGACCTTCGGGGCCAGCATGGGCACGCTGGTGTCGCATCCCACCCTGTACGGGTGGAACTGGACCTACGAGTTCAACGGGGGGGGCGGGCTGGGCGACATCCCCACCGCACAGGTGGGTCCCCTTCTCGACCACGACCGCTACGTGGCGGCCTGGTCGGGTGTGTACTTCAGCACGCTGGTGATCGACGGCCAGAACGTCCCCGTGCTGGGGGCGAGCCCCGACGCCACGGTGGCACCACCGGTGCTGTCCGGGCACAGCCTCGAAGCAGACGATCAGATCGTGCTCGGGGCCGGGACTCTGGCCGCACTGCACCGGCGGATCGGCGACTGGGTCTCCGTGGCGGCTCCAGGAACCTCGGCGGTCCGGCTCCGTATCGTGGGGACGGCGACGCTTCCGGCCATCGGGATCGCGGGGATCGCCCACCTGGAGATGGGGACGGGGGCCATTCTCTCGCACACCCACATCCCCGCTGCGCTGACCAATCTCTTCGACATCCCCACACCCGGCCCCAACGCCATTCTCGTGCGCACGACGCCCGGTGCCGACGGCGCGGCGGCGGTCCGGTCCATGCAGCGCATCATCGGCCGGCTCGGGCTGCAGGGCAACGGTGCGGCCGTGCAGGCCGTGCAGCGTCCCGCCGAGATCAACGCCTACCGCTCCCTCGGCGCCACCCCCGCCCTGCTGGGCGTGGCGCTGGCCGCTGGGGCGGTGGGCGGTCTGGGGATCACGCTCGTGGCATCGGTGCGGCGCCGCCGGCGGGCGTTGGCGCTGCTCAAGACGCTCGGGTTCACCACCCGCCAGCTCGCCGCCAGCGTTGCGTGGCAGTCGACCGTGGCGGTGGGCATCGGCACCGTCATCGGCGTGCCCGTCGGCATCGTGGTGGGCCGCGCCCTGTGGGACCTGTTCGCGGGGCAGATCGACGCCGTGCCCAGCCCGAGCGTGCCGGCGGGGTGGATCGTGGTCATCGCGGCGGGCGCCATCGTGCTCGCCAACCTGGTGGCGGCGGTGCCGGGGCTCATCGCGGCCCGCACCGGCACGGCGGTGCTGTTGCGGGCGGAGTGAGGCGCGGGCTCAGGCCCGCCAGCGCCGGACCGCCCACAGCGCCGGTGCGAACAGCGCCACGGCGACGGAGACGAAGATGAGCGCCTCCCACCCCTGGATGGGCCAGTAGTGGTCCAGGGGTTGGTACAGGAACCCTCCCTCGATGCCGTGGATGGTGAGGCAGTGGTCGTAGGTCGGGACGTAGCCACTGGACATGCACCGGTTGACGATGCCGGCCACCGCCGCACCGGTCGGGTGCTGCGCGCCGGGTAGGGCGCGCCACCCGGGTCCGATGTACCAGGCGCCGGGGGGGCCGGGGTTGTAGACGCCGGTGGTGGTCTGCACCGCCAAGACCCTTGCCGCCAACGAGGATCGGATCCCGATCACCATGGCCAGTGAGGCGAGTCCGTAGCCCGCCACCGTCCCCACGACGGCCCATACCGTGTGCCGCAGCAGGGCCCCCAGGGCAGCGCCGAGGGCGAAGGCGAACAGCGTGTAGGCGATGGGGACGACCCCTGTGACACCGAACAGGCGCGGTGCGATGCGGTCGGTCCCGAGGATGGCCGACGACTCGAGGAAGTTGACGAGCACGTGCCCCGACCACCACTGCACCACCAGCTGGAACAGCCCCATGAGGGCCACTGCGCTCAATCCGACCACCAGCCAGTTGGTGACGAGCCAGCGTGTGCGCGAGATTCCTTGGGTCCACGCCACGCGGTTGGTGTGCTCGTGCAGCTCACCGGCCACGAGCGGGGCACCCAGCACCACGCCGAAGAGGCACGGCACGAGGAACAGCACGAGGTCGATGACA